>JBMYXW010000223.1:0-5623 GCA_049608825.1 Chitinophagales bacterium | reverse complement strand
ACCAGAGTTCCCACAATCAGTACTTGCGAAATGATGAACTGAAATACCACCAAACCTCGACGCATCAAAAGTGAACTTTTCTTGTTGGTCGTCAAGGTATTTTTGAGGGCAACTGCTGCTTGATAACCCGACAAAACCATGGCAGGATAAAAGCCCGCTAAAAGGCTCGTAATCAGAATACTCGAAACAGCAAAAAGTAGAATAATTGGACTAAAAATATTCAATTGAAGTTCTCGCTCCAAAAAAGCATTGAGGTAAGGAAGAGCCAATTCTGCTAAGGTCAAAGCCAAAAGAACGGCAATCGTGGTGAGCAGTAAGGTTTCACCTAAAAACTGATTGACCAACTGCCTTCGATTCGCTCCCAACACTTTACGCACACCTACTTCTTTCGACCTTTTGACCGCTTGAGCCGTTGCAATGTTGATGAAATTGATGCAGGCAATCAAAACCAAAAACAAGCCTATCAAGCCAAAAATCCACAAATAGGTTTTGCTGATTGTCGGATTGTCGGTTGAGCCTTCAAAACGGGTATCGAAGTGCATTTCGGTTAGAGGCTGCAAAAAATAGTTGCGGTCTCTTGCTCCTCTTTCTGACAAATATTTCTTTTCAAAGGCATCAAATCGGGAATTGACGCTTTCAGGTGTTTGATTGTCCCCCAATACAGCATAAGTACTACCCGACCAAGTCCAATTCCAGCTATTAACATCCCCCATTTCTTCAGCATAGGCTTTTAGGTTGGTAAAGCTGACCACCAATTCAAAATCCAGGTTGCTGTTGTTGGGTATATCTTCAATCAAACCTGTCACTTTTACATCAAATTTTTGTTCAAAAGTCAACACTTTTCCCAAAACAGAGGCATCCAACGGAAAGAGTTTTTTGGCTAAACTTCGGGTCAAAACGATGGCATTGGGTTCGTCCAAAGCAGTCGAAGAATTTCCTTCTATCCATTCATATTCAAATACTTCAAAGAATAGTGAGTCTGCAAAAATAGAGCTTTCTACTTTGAACAATTCGTCTGCTATACTGAGCATTGTTTCTTGGTGATTGTGTGTTTGAGTGACTTGCTCCAATCCTGTAAAATCATTGCGAACTGCTTGTGCAAGCGGATATTGGGTATGTCCATCAAAACTTTGGTCGTTTCGGTTCAAGCGTTCACTAACGACTCGATAAATTTTATCGACTTTGGGCTGGGTCAAGTCGTAACTTGTTTCATATCTGACAACCAAGAATATCAATAGGCAACAGGCGATTCCTAAGGACAAGCCCATGATGTTGATGAAAGCATATCCTTTGTTGCGGATAAGGTTTCGATATGCGGTTTTTATGTAGTTTGTTAGCATTTTATTTTGTTTTTTTAGACGTAGAGACGTTGCATTGGAACGTCTTTTCCAGTACTGATATTAAATACAGATGTTAGGTTTTAGTTTTAGACGTTTTGGTAAAACGTCTCTACAAGCCCAACCTAATTATCAACCTAAACACGTTTTCATTCCGAAAGAATCAATTCATCAACCTCTCCATAACTATCATAAGAAGAAGTAATTACCCTATCCCCTGCCTTCAATCCTTCGGTGACTTCGTAGTTTTTGGGGTTTTGGCGACCAATGCTGATAGCTTGTTTTCGGGCAATATTGGAATTGGCATCCAAGACATAAATCCATGCACCGCCCGTTTCTTGGTAGAAGCCGCCACGAGGAATCAAAAGAGCTTGACTTTCATCACTGAGCGACAATTTGATTTGAAGACTTTGACCCCGTTTGATACCTTCGGGAGCTTTTGCAGGGAAAAACATATCTACTTCAAATGTACCATTGCTGATTTCGGGATAAATCTTCTGGATGGTCAAAGGATAGGTCGTTCCTGCAAAGGTGAATTCACCCTGCTGACCTGTGTAAATCCTTGCTACATAATGCTCATCGACTCTTGCACGTACTTTGTAGTTGTCCAAAACATCAATTTGTCCTAAGTTTTCACCTCGATTGACGGACTCACCCAATTCGATTTTTAAAGAAGACAATTGACCGTCAATAGGAGATTTCACGATTAGGTTGTCAAGGCTTAGGTCAATGATTCCAAGGTTTCGTTTCATCAAATCCAAAGACGAACCAATTTGCCCTTTTTGCTGTTGCGAAAGTTGTTGGTCTTGAGATATTTTGCGTTGGATGACGGAGCGTCTTTTGATGTTGTAGCTCAATTCGTCTTTCATCTGGTCAAACTCTTCTTTGGAGACCAAATTTTCTTCCAATAGAGGTTTGTTTCGGTTGATGCGGCGTTGAAGGTCAGTGACTTGGTAATCCACATTGACCATCTGTTCTTCAAGGTTCAAACCGTTTTGTTCCATCACAATCTGCGTGTTTTGAAGGTCATTGATTTGCTCCAAAAGCTGCGTTTCGAGATTCATATAACTCAACTGTAAACTGGCATTGGAGAGTTTAATCAATTTCTGCCCCTTCTTAACGATTTCCCCATCTTCCACATATATTTCCTTTACTTGCCCTCCTTCAACGGCATCCAAAAACACCGTTTTGATGGGCAATACATTGCCTGTCACGGGAATAAATTCTTTGAAGTTGCCTTTGGTCACAGTCGCTACTGTCACTCGGTCTTTCTCGACTCTATATTTTTTAACGCCCGAATTTTTCATAAACCAAGTCGCCAACAGTCCTATTACTGCCAACAAACCAGCGTATAAAACAATTTTGCCAAGCGTCCATTTTTTCTTTTTGATTACTTTGTCCATTTCTCTTTGTAATGCTGAATGATTGAATTGAGAGTTTGAGGTGACATCTTTGAGGAATCGAAAAGGTGTAATCTCAAACTTGACTCCGATGGAAAGATGTCATCTTTCCATCTTAAGAAAATATTGTTTACAACAATTGAACAGCTTCATTTTCAAGGTCATTGTCATTGCTTTCGTGATGTGCTTCTTTTACTTCCATCTGCTTTGATGTATTGGTTTCCTGTTCACTATACAAACCTTCAATGGTTGTGTAAACGATGACAGTAAGAATTAGATATCCAAAGATTTTGAAGATGGGAAGGAAGAAATTGATGATAGGTTTCATGGGATGTTTTTTTTGATTTTAAATACTATATGAGCTTTGAACAAGAAGAAATAATTGAAAAGAAGCACACTCTACTCACATTCATGCAATACAAGATTCCTTTTTATTAAGCCTTCCTCTTCAAGGCTGTGGTGCAAATTGTGAAGCACTTGTTTCATTCTGCATCCAGCCATCCAACAAATTCACAATTCGATTACCATAAGCCGCATTGCTTTCGGAGTGAGTTACTTGCACAATTGTTACGCCATCTTTTTGGTTCAGTTGTTTGAACAAATCCATGATTTCTTCGCCTTGTGAAGTGTGCAAATTGCCTGTGGGTTCGTCCGCCAAAATGATTTTGGGTTTGGTGATAATAGCTCTTGCAATCCCGACCAATTGTTGTTGTCCACCCGAAAGTTGGTGCGGAAATAGGTCTTTTTTAGCGACGATATTGAAGCGGTCGAGTACATCTGCTACCAAACTTTTGCGTTCGCTGTTTTTGATGCCCCTGTAAATCAAAGGCGTTTCGATGTTTTCATAGACGGTGAGTTCGTCAATGAGGTGATAGGCTTGAAAGACAAAACCCATGTACTGTTTGTGGAGTTCGTTCTTTTTGCGCTCGTTCATCTTGGAGATTTCGTAGTCGTAAAAACGATAGCTACCCCTTGTAGAGTTTTCCAACATTCCCAAAATGTGCAATAAAGTAGATTTCCCTGCACCGCTTGGTCCCATGATGGTCACAAACTCACCTTCTTCAATTGTCAAATTGACGTTTTTGAGGATGTAGTGTTTTTTCAATCCTGAACGGTGGTATTTTTCGATGCTGCTTAGTTGTATCATTTTTAGGATGTTTTTGGTGCGATGGTTTTGTTGATATTTGTCACTTCAACTGTTGGACAAGGTTGAAACCGTTGCTAAAGTTTCGTTTCGAGTGAACCTTACCAACAATTTCCAATTTTGGCAACGGTTGGAACGATACACGCTCTATTATAGGCAAAGGCTGTGCCATTGAAGTAATTAATTGATAGCAAATAAGATACAGGTGAGTTTATGGCATTGAAGGGAAAGGACTGTTTCAGAGTGGAACAGTTTTGTGTTTCAGAGTGGAACAGTGTTTTTTTCAAAAAAAGGTTCTTTGACCAAATTTATAAAAAGAGACTGTTAGCTTGACAAAAATGGTCAAAGAACCAAAAATACATTCTTGAAGTCAGAGAATTTTACGATTCAATAAGTTCTCGGATAAAATCCTTATCCCTCTTCAATCCCCATTTTCTAAATTCCGAACTTGTATTCCCATCCGTTTTATCCCAAAGAGAGGGGGTTTCTAAGATGCACTGCAATATTTTTTTCTGTCCCATTGAAAGAGGCGTTTTCATCTCCTCTATTTTTTGTTGCCCAAAAACCATATAGACGATAGGTGATACCGTATATTCCGTACAATATTTTCGGGTTTCTTTGATGTATTTTTCGAGAACAGCCCAAAAGGCTTCAAAATAAGTCATTGGAAACGAGCAAATCAAGTCCAATAATGAAAAAGAAAAACGCATATCAAACCAAGGAAAGTCAGCGAACAGTTCATCTGTTTCATCTTTGTTTTTGGCTGCTTCCACCAAAATATTTATAGCTGTTGCATCCTTTTCATAGCCCACCAAAAAATAGGCAGATATGATTTGAATCAATGGATTTTCCTCTTTGAGGTAGTATTTCAAAAACGGTATCTTTTTCTCTGCGGCAATATTCAAATAGCTAGTTCCGCTGATTACACTTGCTCGAACCAAACCGCTTGACTCAGTGGGTAAATGTTTGGAAAATAATTCGTGTATTTCCGCAAAGGCATCTTCTTTGCTTTTGGTTGGAGGAAAATACTTGCCATTGGTCAGTGAAATCAGCAACAGAGGAGTATTGGCACGAACTACTTCATTTTTGTCTTTCAAAAGGAGTATAAAATCATCCCATCCTTGCCAAACATTCAAAATACCCTGTTCTACCCAATGAAGTTGCTCAATCGTTTCTTTTTTGTAATCTTCTGTATGCACCCTGCCATCGTCCCAGGTACCTCCATCCTTCCAAAAATGCTCATGTTGAATATTATAAGACATGCCATTTGAAATACATATCAATAATTCCAGCAAATCACTTTTTAAGGACAAAGGGCAAAAAGAAAGCGCTTGAATCAAAAAAGGTACGGCATAAGAAGTCGCACTGTAAATCGTTCCTTGGTGGTAAATATTGGCAAAAAAACTACCCAATGCATCTTCTGCTTCTGATTCATTGGTGCTTGAAAACAAGGCTTTTAACCTTTCTGGAATATCCTCTGCATTGCCATAGGCGTGAGACAATTCGCTCCACTGAATACTGTCTATTTCCGAAAATATTTTGTTCATAAAATACGAAAAATTTGGTTTTTAAGCCTGCAAATATATTAATTATAGACTTAAACAGCCTTGAAGACTGAATACAGTGTTTCATAACATCTGATATTTTACATTTTCCTCTCCCAAAAATTTCCTATCTTTATCCTATTACGAAAATTGTCCAAGACTTTGGTATAAAATTAAATCCTCAGCCTTGACTCAAAA
>JBMYXW010000222.1:0-5654 GCA_049608825.1 Chitinophagales bacterium | reverse complement strand
TAAAAATAAGCAAAAATATTATAATTCCCTTCATTTATTTGTTACAAAAAATCAAAACTCTTTTTTGATTATCACTAATCACAAATGAAACCACAAATTCATGCAAATAGTTCCTTTAGTGACAGTAATTTTTAAAGAACTACAACTCCACTATCAAGCCTTCATTTGCAGGAATTTCTCCATTGCAAACCGCTTGGTGAATATCCGCCATTCCTTGAAGGCCATCAACCTTTCTGAATTGAAGCCATTTGCTTGTTTTCGCAATGGTTTCCATCATAAATGCATTGCTTTTTTGGCTGAAACCTGCAAAGCCCCATTCCTTGATTCGTCTCTGAATGTGCCCAGGTGCAAAGAAAAACTCGCTTCTTTCGGTGATGATTCCTTTTTTGGGTCGAGCATTTGTCCAATGCGTCAATCCGACATTGATGGTAAATTTCATATTGTCGCCCAAATGAGCATGCAAATCCACCAGTAGTTTTTGATTTCCAGACATATCCACAATCACCGTTGGAATATTGGCATCAATCTCTGAAATGGCATCGTAGGTTGTAGTCTGGTCATAAATATTCAAACCTTTGACCATTTCTACATTGCGTTGAGACGTTACTCCAATGACCTGTGGCGAATTTTCGTCGGCTTGCAGGGCATAACCCAATCCAATACTTGTTTTGCTCGAAGCACTCAATACCAAAACCTGTTTTGCACCATACCATTCCTCATCTTGAAGCGCATCCCAAAGACAAAAAGAGGTGAGGTACAAAGGGTACAATAAAGCACGTCCTTTGTCCATTGCAGAATTATAGCCTTTTTCAGCATTCACTCTGCGGTACAAATTATAGCCCTGCGGCAATTTGGAACGGTGTTCAGAACCTTCAATGAACTGTTGGTCAGAAATTTTGATAGGCTTCATTTTCAAGTGGCTTGCAGGCGGGAAATAGCCAAAAAATCGGTCGCCTACTGGAATGTGTTCCACATTCGATTCTACAACATCTGCAAATCCCCAAACAGGAATGATTCCCCAACCTTCGGTATCTTCACCTGCAGGTGGAAAAAATTGCCAATAGCCAATTTGATTGCCTGCAACAGCATAAGTGATATTGTTGGAGGTAAAAGCGAATTTGTCAATTTTGACCAAAAGTTCCCCCTCTCCTATTTGGAGTTCTGTTTCGGGTGTTTCTGTCAAACGACCTTTAAAGAATAGGTCTCTACGGATTTGGAATTGAGGTCTTTGAAGGGCTTTTTTTTCATTCTCAACAGCGTCTAATTCTCGGATAAACTGTTGGAGTTTCATCATGGCTGGCATTGAGTACTGCTTCATTTTCTTCAAAAGAGCTTGTTTTGGAGCATCTTCCTTAGAAGCGTTTTTGACCATTTCACTAAATCCATCTAAGCGATTGCCCAACAGCCATTTGCGGAGTTCTTTGTACTGTGACCAAGTGAATTGATTCATCATCAAAGCTGCCAACATTCGTATCCAATCGGTATCGTGATTCGGCAATGGAACAATCCCACAGATTTTGTTTTTCTCTTTTTCCTCTTCAAAATTTGCTTCAATGTGTGCAACAAAAGCCGCACTGAAAATGGGCTGGTAAGAACGAACTGTTTGTGGAGTGATGACATTCCCTTTGAAGATGGGCGTTTTGGGTAAATCAGTACGAATCGGTGTAGCCGAACAATCGATATGTATATGTTCAATACTTGTTGGAATCGTGTCGTTTTTGAATACAATTTTATCCGTCTCAATGCTTTGTACTCGTCCTTTTCGTACTACATTTTTGATGCGGCGAAGTTCTGTTGCTTCTGCTTGACTGATTGTTGCGCCATGAAACATTTGTGGTCGCACACTTTTGTCTAACCTCAAAAGTACGCCTGCTGCTTCCAATCGGTCAAATAAATTTTCAATAGAAGTTGCCTTTGCAGCAGCTTCAAATTGGGCAGCTTGTCCTCCCATTGTTGCTTCAAAAAATTCTTCTGTTGGTTGAATTTTTGCTCTGTCTATCAGCCAAGCATCTCTCGACACTATCCAAGTAATCTTGTCTGGATTAACTCGATTGTCCAACAACCACAAACAAGCGTCTATCCCCGTTTTACCACCTCCAATGACCACAAACCCTTTGGGTGGTAGGGTAATTTTGGGTAAGTCATTGAGAGGCATGAATCGAACTTCAGGCGCAATCGTAAAATTGGGTGTATGAGTGGACGGAACGGCTGTTTTTAGGTAAGTGGCATCCACCAATTTTTTGTTCACCTTTACTTCAAATTCTTCGCCTGTCAGTTTGGAAGTAAATTTGTAATCACCCTTATATTCACACAATGGAAAATACTGTACTCTGCCTGTCGGTAAGAACTGATTTCGCATTACCTCATCAAAATAGGCACTCACTTCTGCGCCTGTTGCTAAGTCGTATAAGCCTTTGTTCAAGCCTACTTCGTCTTTTCGCCCTTTGCTCAATTCTTTGGAACTCACTCCATAAAACTGTGAGGGCTGGTGTAAGGTGACAAAGGGATATGCCATATTCCAATGCCCACCAGGTTTGGCGTATCTGTCAACGATGATGATGTTGAAGTTGGTTTCTGTGACCAATATATCGGCAAAAGCCATTCCTACTGCGCCGCTTCCGACTATGAGGTAATCTGTTTCGAGTATCATTTCTTTGTTTGTTTTGAAGACGATTAGATTGTTTTTATTTCGATGCAAAGAAACAATAATTTGATTTCAAATCCCTTGATGTAGGTTAAGAAATGCTACAGACATCGGAAGTTTTAATGATTCTTGGAATAGTGCTAACTTTTGGAATGAAATTAGACACCTTAATATAGAGATACTATTTATTCTTTTTTTATGTAATTTGGAGTTTGTGTGTCATTCTACTTCAAAAAAAATGCTCAATCATGTAATGATTCACCACACAATTGAGCATTCTGTCTTATTTTTTTCGTTTAAAATCTTGTTTCTTAATACCTACTGACACCCACTCATAACAGTCGAAAGTTGCATTTTAATAACGCTCCAAATCAAACAATTCATACCCTTCCTCTCTCAATTCCTCCATTTTTTTGTAGAATGTACAGAACCCAGCACCTTTTTGAAGGTCGTACTTGCCACCCCCTTCTCGCCAAACGCCCGACCAATATTCTTCTCCTTTTGAAGTATATACTTCAATGTCTATCAATCGAAGTCCTTTTTTTGCCAATTGTTTTTGCTTGGCTTCAAATTCTTGTTTCGATAAATTTCGGTGCAAAGCGTGTTCATCCTCTCCTTCCACAAAAACACCTACCCATTTTCGATTACCACTAAAAGTAGTGTAGGTTTCTACATCAATCAAGCGCAAACCTTCTGCCGACAAGGACTTCCATTTTTTGTTGAAAACATCCAATAAATCCAACCCCTTCAATAAAGCATTGTCCTGCAAAAAAGTATATTTCTGCTTTCCTTCCACAAACACGCCCGCCCATTTCTGAGTACCGCCACTTTTTCGATAAGTTTCCACATCCGCTAATCGCAAGCCTTTTGCAGCCAGTTTCTCTACTTTTGCCGCAAAATCTTCATCACTCAAGTCTTGCCACAATTCAAATTTTCCTTCTTCTTTTACAAACACTCCGTCCCATTTTCGCTCTTTCTTCTCCAGGTAAGTTTCAAAATCTGCCAAACGATAGCCTTTTGCAGCCAAATTTTCACACTCCAAATCAAATTCATCCTGCTCATATCCTACCCTCACCAAATGTTCGCTGTTTCCGCTTTGCCAAACACCTGCAAATTCATACTTAGAGTGATTTCTTTCATTGCTACAATTCCATTCGTAATCGCCCGCTTCTCTGCTGATTTCCAAAACCTCCAATATCTTATCTGCAATAATCCACGTATTTGCCCACTCCGAATTGCACATCACCGCCACACCCGTACCTTGATTGGGGTAGCAAAAATAGAGTGTTCTCGTTTTGGTCTGTGCTCCACTGTGCCAAATCCGCAAATTCGCCCCCGAACCATCTACACCAAAACCATACGCATAGTTGGTCACATTGCCGTTTTTGTCGGGTTTGTCTTGTTTAGTCCAAGCCTTGTCGTAGGTATCTGATTGCAGTATTTTTTTGTTAATCAATCCTTCCATGAATTTGGTGAGGTCGCCGATTGTAGAATGAAAGCCTCCTGCGGGTAGCTTCCAACTGATATTGTCGTCATTTCGTGCAATGATTTCACCACTGTTGTTTTTGTAATAACCCACCACCTCATTTTCTGCGTTTCCAAAGTCATAATCAGGCTGCAATGTGGTCATTCCCAAAGGTTCTGCAATATAATCGTTCACCAATGCTACATAACCTTTTTGATAAGCGTCTTTTCCTGCCTTTTCGATGGCTGCTCCTGCAAGATTGAAGCCGAAAGTGGAGTACATATATTGAGTTCCTGGAGTGGATTGAAGGGGTGCATCTGCCAAGATATTGGAAGACAGATAAGCATTGTAGGGTTTGTCATCGGAATAAGCAATTCTCAACCTATTCCAGTTTGGGTAATCTTTGTCCATTTCGGCATAATGTCCAATCCCTCCTTGGTTTTGAAGTAAGTAATTCATGGTAACTTTTTGTTCTGGAAAGTTACCAACATAGTGATGAATGTCTTTGTCAAAGTCTAATTTGCCATCTTCCCAAAGTTTGAAAGCTGCAATGGAGGTCAAGGATTTTGCCATTGAAGCCCATCTGAATTTACTATCTAAATCTACTTTCTCTCTGGTGTTTCTGTCTGCATAACCAAACCCTTTGGTATAGGCAATTTGTCCGTTTTCGACTACGCCAATTGCTAGACCTATTAGCTCTTGTTGGGCGATTTCATCGTGTATGATGGCTTCAATCTGTTCGTTTTTTGAATCGGATAAAGGCTGTTGGATTTGAGATTTTGCAGTAAAAGTGGTGGATAGGCAGGCAATTAACAATATTGTTTTTGCAGCCCAAATAGGATGTAGGAATTTCATGGATATAGAGGTTTTTGAGGTAAAGGAGCTTGAAATAAACTTGTAAAAATCAAACTTCAAATATCGTCTATCGTATTTCATACATCCACCTATACGAAAAGCGTTTTTGTACGCATAATCAAGTGGATTTAAGATGTATGATTACATGAATTTGATTTTGAAAGATGTTTACTAAAATTCAATGTAAAACAACTCTAGTCTTAGAGACTACTGTTGTTTATTGAATGATTTTGAAGAGAGAGGTTGCATTGCTAATATAAGCTATTTTGTAGAAAATGAAAAATCATCCTCCCAAAAGCACAAAACCCGCCCATGATTTTGGAGTCATGGTATTGTCTTTTATCAGCTCCAATTTGGCACGTTGAAGGGCTTCGGAGTAAGTGAGTTGGTGATTGACAATTCCCTCAAAAATAAGATAGGTCAATCGAGAGGCAGATTTATCGTAAACTTTGAAGATTGTGAAAATCACGTTATTCGCTCCTGCATAGAGCAATGCCCGATTCATTGCCATCATGCCTTCGCTTTTGGACAACTTGCCGATTCCACTTTCACAACTGCTCAAAACTACCAAATCTGCCTGCAATTGGAGGTGGTAGGCATCGGCGATGTAAAAAATAGCATCTTGGGTATTGCCGTCTTTTGGAACGGAAAAAACAATGCCCGAAAATTCGGGGTGTTTTTTATTGAAGA
>JBMYXW010000221.1:0-5657 GCA_049608825.1 Chitinophagales bacterium | reverse complement strand
TTTAATCGGAAAAACCTTAACTCGGCGTTTTGAAGTCTTGATTTCCGCCTCCAAATTTCCTCCCTTCAATACAATCAATCCATTCTTGAGCGTATTGTAATGCTCTTTTGTCACTAATTTTTTAGTCCATTCCATCAGTTGAGGCAATTTTGTGACTCCCCTGCTTACCACAAAATCGTAGGTTTTACCATGTACTTGCTGTACCCGTTTGTGTTCTGCTGTC
Organism: Chitinophagales bacterium; assembly: GCA_049608825.1. Classification (GTDB taxonomy): domain Bacteria; phylum Bacteroidota; class Bacteroidia; order Chitinophagales; family UBA2359; genus JAUHXA01. The sequence goes on along the minus strand of JBMYXW010000221.1, from coordinate 5,434 downwards.
ACATTTTGAAGCTCCAATTCTTCAACCAATGTATTGACCACTTTGATTTTCTTTTGAATAGAATCAATCAAATGAAATCGTGATTTGGGAAATAGTATTGCCAATGGAATTCCAGGGAATCCTCCACCTGTACCGATGTCTAAAACATGCGTAAAAGACTGAAATTGAATAACCTTTGCGATACTTAGAGAATGAAGAATATGATTTTCGTAGAGGTTATCAATATCCTTTCGAGAAATCAAGTTGATTTTACTATTCCACTCTCGGTAGAATTCGCCTAAATAATCAAAGCGTTTTGACTGCAAAGTGGATAATTGTGGGAAGTATTGTCGTATAATTTCAGGATTCATTCAAAATAAGATTTGCGATAAAAGAAGTCAAGGTACACTTAATTGTCATTTTTTTACCATTTAAGTAGGCAATATTGCTGATAAAGGGTTCTAAAGCACTTAAAAACTATTTTTATTAGCATAAATAACTAAAAATAATGGCAATATTTTTACATCTATATTCACAAACATTATAGGCATAAATATGTGACACAAAAATGAACTTTTTGTGGGGAAATATGGTATCAAGTGGGGGGATGTGGGATTTTTGATTTATCTTTGTCTATACACAAAAATAGTGTAATGATATGGCTGGTTTTCTTGGCGAAGCCGAATGTAAAATTGATGCAAAAGGCAGGTTGTTGATGCCTGCAAAATTTTTGAAGCAAATGCCTCAAAATAATGCTGATGTTTTGGTCATAAATAAGGGTATTGAAAAATGCCTCAACTTATATACACTTTCAGAGTGGAATAAGATTTCTGAAAACATAAATAACCTCAATTCTTTTGACCCTAAAGTAAGACTTTTTCGAAGATTGCATTTCAGTGGTGTAGATGAATTGAAAATTGATGGTAATAGACGTATCCTTTTGCCCAAACGTTTGCTGCAATATGCAAATATAAAAAAAGAATTGGTGATGGTTGGTTTCTTCAATCAAATAGAGATTTGGGAAGCAGACTATTACTACAAAATGCTGGACAATGTACAGCCCGATGACTATGCCGAATTGGCAGAAGAAGTGATGAGTTCAGGAACAATTGTAGGAGGTGGAGGAGTACCAAGTCGAGTTTAGTAATTGGTGAATAGTGATTCGTTCTTTGATTATGAAATATTGATAAACAAACACTTTTCATTCTAATTTTCATTCTAATTTTTCATTTTATAGTGATGAGTGTTTACCACGAAACGGTGTTATTAACAGAAGCAGTAGATGGATTGGCAATAAAACCCGATGGCATTTATGTAGATGTAACTTTTGGAAGTGGTGGACATTCCATGAAAATTATTGAACAATTGGAGAAGGGAAAAGGCAAATTATATGCTTTTGATCAAGACCAAGATGCCAAAGTCAATTTGTTTGAAGACGAAAGATTGGTATTCATTCCCCAAAATTTTAGATACTTAAAACAATATTTACGCCTCGAAGGAGTCCGAAAAATAGATGGCCTCTTAGCAGATTTAGGCGTTTCTTGGCACCAATTCAACACCACCGAAAGAGGCTTTTCCTTTCGATTTGGAGAAAGTGAATTAGACATGCGAATGGATAGTAATGTAGAAATTACTGCTCAATCTATTCTCAATACCTACAAAAAACAAGAGTTGTTTGATATATTCAAGTTCTACGGCGAATTGCCCAATGCGTTGCATTTAGCAGAAGCAGTCGTCACAGCTCGACAACTTAGCAAGATAAAAACAGTATCCCAACTCCTCACAGTAGCAAGCCCTTGTGTACGTGGAAAGAGAAATAAATTTCTTGCTCAATTATTCCAAGCCTTACGCATTGAAGTCAATGGTGAAATGGATGCTCTAAAAGAGCTTTTGAATCAGAGTTCAGAAATATTGAAGGAAGACGGTCGTTTGGTCGTCATTGCCTATCACTCATTAGAAGACAGATTGGTAAAAAACTTCATCAAAAAAGGCAACTTTGAAGGCAAAGACGACAAGGATATTTTCGGAAACAGTCATCAACCCTTCAAAGCAATCAATAGAAAAGTAATAGTCCCAAGCCCTAAAGAAATCAGCAAAAACCCTAAGTCTAGAAGTGCAAAAATGAGAATTGCAGAAAGGGTGATTAGAAATTTTGAATGATAAAAATATTCAAAATCAACGTCTTACAGGAATAAAATGTAAAGTTATTTTTTCAACATTCTTTGGTCACCAAAGCATCAACTAAGCATCAATAGAAACAACAGTATCTATTTAGAATAAAGTCATGGCAAAAAAAGCAAATATTGCAGTTCGTTTCTTCAAACGAATCCTCCATCTCGTTGGAAAAACGGATTTTAACGACCGCATTTTCCTCGTTACCAACCTCCGATATGTGCTTTTCGTCTCCCTTTTCGCTTTATTTTACATAGCCAATACGCATTTTGCTGAAAAAAATATGCGTCAAATCAACACACTTCAAAAAGAACTCAGAGAATTGGAGTCACAATACATGACTTCAAAATCGGAGTTGATGTACAAAAGCAAACTGACAGAAGTGGCAAAATTGGTGAAGCCTTATGGACTTCAAGAACTAACCAAGCCACCACAGAAAATAGTGATTGAAGAAGGGGCGAGATGACAGAAAACACAAACACCTAAACACAATTATCAACATAAACACGTAGAGACATTTTAGTAAAACGTCTCTACCAAAAAACAAAGTTTGAGCATAAAAAGAGACATATTGTGGCGAATCAACTTAGTCTATATACTCCTAGCAGTAGTTGGACTTACAATATTGTTACAAGTGTTTCGCATACAGTTCTTTGAAGGAGCACATTGGCGAGAAATGGGGCTCAATTCTACTCGAATTGACACAATAGAAGGCAGAAGAGGAAATATCTATTCTGAAGACAAGCGATTGATGGCAACCTCCCTCCCCTTCTACGAAATCCGAATGGATGTTACTACGCCAGCTTTGACCGATAGCATTTTCAGCAGCAATGTCGATTCATTGGCTAAAAACTTGGCAAATTATTTTGAGGATAGAACTTATGAGGAATATCTCCAACGTTTGACAGATGCAAGGGCTTCAGGAGAAGGGTATTTATTGATTCAACGAAGGGTCAACTACAATGGATTGAAAGAACTGAAAACTTGGCCCATCTTCAATCGAGGAAAATACGGCGGTGGTTTGATTTACCACCAACAAAATAGACGAGTCAATCCTTTTAGTCTGTTGGCAAGAAGAACTGTTGGGTATGCTCGTGATAATTCTCAATCAGTAGGATTGGAAGGTAGTTTTGATAAATATTTGAGAGGAACACAAGTGCCACGTTCGATGCACCGAGTTTCGGGCGGGACATGGGTGCCGATTCACGATGATTTTGAATTGGAAGCACAAAATGGAAAAGACATTTATACAACCTTAGATGTGAATCTGCAAGATGTGGTCGAAAATGTACTGCATCGAAATGTGCGAAAGCATTTGGCAAATCATGGAAGTGCGATTGTGATGGAGGTCAAAACGGGCAAAATCAAAGCGATTGCCAATTTGGGAATGGGAACGGACAGCACCTATTGGGAAAAATACAATTATGCAATCGGTGAGAAAACCGACCCTGGTTCTACCTTCAAAGCAGTGAGTTTGACCGCTTTATTGGACGATGGATTGGTGACAGATACCACGATTGTCGACATTGAAGGAGGACAAAAAGATTATCACGATGAGGTAATGAAAGACGACCTGTGGTATCCTTACAACGAAATTACGGTGGCAAAAGCCATTGAGATTTCCTCCAATGTGGGTATCTCCAAATTGATTGTGGAACATTATGGTGCAGACCCAGCAAAGTTCATTGACAAATTGAAAGACATGAATCTCACTAAGCCAACAGGCATTGAGATTATTGGCGAACCTCGCCCGACCATCAAAACGCCTGATGCAGAGGATTGGAGTGGAATCACTCTTCCTTGGATGTCGGTCGGTTACGAATTGGATATTACGCCTTTGCAGTTGTTGACTTTCTTCAATGCGATTGCAAACAATGGCAAAATGATGCGTCCTTATTTGGTCAGTGAAGTGCGAGAACTCAATTCTATTATCGAAAGATTTGAACCGCAAGTGGTGAAGCAAATTTGCAAACCCGAAACGGCAATTACGGTCAAGAACATTCTGCAAGGCGTGATCGAAAGAGGCACAGCTAAAAAAATAGCTTCCAAAAATTTCACTATTGCAGGCAAAACAGGAACAGCCAATATTGCGAAAGACCGCAAGCGGAAAAAAGAGTACCAAGCAAGTTTTGCAGGTTTTTTTCCTGCCGAGGATCCAATATACTCTTGTATCGTGGTCATCAACAAACCTTCAATGGGCGACTATTACGGTGGTTCAGTTGCAGGGCCTATCTTCAAGGAAATTGCAGAAAAGTGCTATTCGACCAGCACCAAAACGCATCAACCTTTGGTGAATACGGGTTCTAAAATCAATGGTACTTTACCGATTTCCAAAAGAGGGTATCAGAATGACATGCAGATGGTTTACAACAATTTGGGTGTTTCTCATGCTCCAAATCCAGATACGGATTGGGTAGCCGCAAGTACCAAAGACCGTTCTATTCAAATGGAAACTTTGGAAATGAGAGACAATTTAATTCCTAACGTGCGTGGAATGGGTTTACGGGATGCGATGTATGTTTTGGAGAATCGTGGGATGCGGGTTCGGTTTTCGGGAAAAGGGAAGGTTGTGGGGCAGAGCCCTGGGTATGGGAAACGGTATCGGAAGGGGACTGTGGTGGATTTGGAGTTGAGGTAGGAGCAAAAGAGATATGTTCCTCGTTTATAATAAAATAATGAAAGAAATGAATAAATACAACTCAAATGACCACACAATTTATAATGGTGACGCATTAGAAATACTAAAAAATGAAATTGAGGACAATAGTATTGACTTAATATTTGCAGACCCTCCTTATAATATTGGAAAGGACTTCAATGGACGAAAGGATAAATGGAAGAGCGATGAAAGTTACCTTGAATGGTGTTATCAATGGATAGATTTATGTCTTCTCAAATTAAAAAGTAATGGGTCTTTTTATGTTATGACATCGACTCAGTTTATGCCATATTTTGATATTCATATTCGCAAAAAAATGGCAATACTTTCAAGAATTGTGTGGTCTTATGATAGTTCGGGTGTTCAAGCAAAAAAGTATTTCGGTTCAATGTATGAACCAATTCTTTTTTGTGTAAAGGATAAAAAAAATTACACTTTTAATAGTGAAGATGTTTTGGTGGAGGCTAAAACAGGTGCAAAAAGAAAATTAATTGATTATCGGAAGAATCCACCACAACCTTACAATACCCAAAAAGTGCCAGGTAATGTTTGGAATTATCCTCGTGTGAGGTATAGAATGGCAGAGTATGAAAAACATCCTACTCAAAAACCAATTCAATTGCT
>JBMYXW010000220.1:3312-5665 GCA_049608825.1 Chitinophagales bacterium | reverse complement strand
ATTGGTGAACGGAATTTGGACTGTATCACCACTTTGGCGAGGGATAAAACACTTTGAGCAGCGTGTTCCAAAAAAAGTTGTATGTTGGATTTCATCTCTTTATCTTCATTTTTTGAAGCTGCAAAATAGTGATTTCAGAAGGAATGAAAATTAAAATGAGCATAAAAATTAAAACCTTCACGACATTGAACTGCCAAAGATGAAGAGTGTACCTAACTTTAATTCATTCACCTTCACCCTGATTTTCATATACATACATGGGAACAATTAAAAAGCAGAGTATTTTTTCGGCCATCTATGTTTACATAGGCATTTTCATTGGTTACATCAATGTCACGCTACTCTATCCTACCATACTGGGTTCAGAAGGATTTGGGTTCACTCGATTTCTGATTTCTACGGGAGCCATTTTGGGTGTATTTGCACAGGTAGGGTTGTCGGGCATCACCATCCGTTTTTTTCCCTTTTTCCAAGACAAAGAAAACCAACACAATGGATTTTTGGGGCTTGCCTTACTTGTTCCTTTGATTGGAGTCCTTCTGGTGACAGCATTTATCCTCCTCTTCAAAGGGTGGGTCATAGAGCGTTTCCAAAATCCCGAAAGCCTTGACTTAATCACCCAATATTACCTGCTGCTGATTCCTGCCTTCGTGTTTACGGTTTATTACGGCATCATGGAAGCCTATTCAACTTCCCTACTCAAAGCTGCTGTTCCCTTCTTTTTTAGAGAAGTATTCAGTAGAGTGTATAGTTTCAGTTTATTGATTGCCTATTTCTTAGAATGGATTAGTTTCGAGCAGTTTATGTACCTATTTGTATTGGAAGGAGGATTTCGGACGATTGGGGTAATGGTGTATTTGAAGTGGTTGGGACATCTGTCTTTCAAGATAGATTGGAGTGTTTTTCGCAAACCGATTTTCAAGGAAATGCTGGAATATGGGCTTTACACCATGCTTTCACGAGGCAGTGTTTTTATCATCAGTGGTTTGGACATCATTATGATTTCTGCTCTTTTAGGCTTTGAGTACACAGGCATTTACTTTGCTTTTCTGGCAGCTACTCGTTTGATTGTCGTTCCCGCTTCTTCTATTGGTAGTATTGCCGCCCCAATGGTCGCAAAAGCATGGAAAGAAAACGACACCACTTTGATTGCCCATTTGTATGAAAAAACCGCTAATACACAATTAGTTGCAGGGCTTTTGTTGTTCATTGGCTTGTGGGCAAACTTGGACAATTTCGTATTTATTTTGGAACGTTCGGGTGAGAATTTTGCCATCGGAAAATATGTAGGTGTTTTTATCGGTTTGGGCAATCTCTTCAATGTTATGACGGGCATCAATGGCTCCATCATTGTCAATTCCAAATTGTACCGTTGGGATTTAACATTTGTGATCATTTTGGTCATTCTGACCTATTGCACCAATTATTTGTTGATTCCCATTTATGGCATTGTTGGAGCAGCTTTGGCGACTATGATTACGGTTGTTTTATACAACAGCATCAAGCTCGTTTTTGTATGGAAAAACTTTGATATGCAGCCTTTTAGTTCAAAAACAATACAGGCATTGATTATTGGAGGTCTTGTATTATTGCTCAATTTTCAACTGCCTTATGCGAGTGATTTTTTGGTAAATTGGACAGACAATCCTGTTTTTTGGATGTTGGGAGATTTATTTTACCGTTCTGCAATTATTACTCTATTGTATGGTTCGGCTGTTTTGTACTTCAATGTTTCGGAGGATATTACGGTGATGGTGCAGAATATTTATCGAAAGACAGTGGGTTTGGTTTTAGGTAAGTAAGCGTTGAATTAAAATAAGTATGTCACAAACCGATTGTCAAGGTTTATGTATTTTAACAATTACCTTGAAATGAGATTGCAAGTAATTTTGAAGCACTTTCACCAATATTTTGAAGAATTCAATTAAATACAAACGCCTAAAATAAAAAGGCTTTGAGGGATATTCCTTCAAAGCCTTTTTATTTTCAAATCATTGTAAGTTAAAAGCTCTTAACGCATCACCACCAAACGCTCATAAACCCTCACATTGTTTTCGAGCGTCAATTGAAGTACATACACACCTGCGGCAAAATTGTTTGCTTCAATTTCCAAAGAAGTCAAATTTCCACCGTTCACCGAGCCTTCAAACAGGGTTTGTAATTTCCGCCCGTCCATACCAAACAGTTCTATTGTGATGTTTTGGGTAGTATAAGTGCTAAATTGAAGAATAGCCCGTTCGCTGAAAGGATTGGGTAAGATGCTGAACTCTTGGAAAACAGCAAGGTCTTCAATTCCATCAATCAAATCCACTATTTCGTCAACAAGTTCATTTTTCTTTTTATTCACACCATT
>JBMYXW010000220.1:0-3302 GCA_049608825.1 Chitinophagales bacterium | reverse complement strand
ATTCGTCACCGTAACCCCATAAACACCCGATTCTTCCACTACAATTGTCTGTTCTGTATTTCCTGTACTCCACAAATATTCATCCGATGTACTGTAAGTGCCTGCATCTAAGGTAGTGCTTTCATTGGAGGCGATTTGCAGATCGCCAGTAATTTCCACCTCCCATTTAGGAAGCTCTTCCACTTCTACTTGGTTGATTCCTGTACAACCATTATCATCTGTCACCAATAAGGTATAAACGCCTGGTTCCGTTGCCGAAATAATAGGAGTCATATCTCCGTTTGACCACACATAGTTCGAGTAGCCTGGTTCTGCAATCAATTGGGTGCTTTCACCTAGACAGAAACTAAGGTTGCCCAAAATATTAGGTGTGAAGAAAGCAATGAGTGTTACAGATTCCATTGCAGAACCCGAACAGCCATCCGAATTTGTAACCTCCACAGAATAATCTCCTCCTTCTGTCACTTCAATGGTACGGGTTGTTGCGCCTGTACTCCAAAGGTATTCGTCAAAACCTCCACCAGCATCTAATTCAGTACTTCCTTCATTGCAGATTATTAAATCACCTACAACGCTTGGCTCTAAGCTATCCGACTCAATCACCGTTTGAGAAGCCATACCTGTACACTGATTTTCATTCGTTACGGTCACCATATAAGTACCTGCTCCATCCACTATTATATCTTTGGTCGTTTCGCCTGTACTCCAAAGGTAAGACTCATAATCGCTTGCCACTTCAATACTTGCTGAACTGCCATTGCAGATTGTCGAACTACCCGACAAGGCGACTTCCAATTCTTCTCGCTCCTCTACCACAACGAATGCTCCCGAAGTACAGCCATTTTCATCCGTCACTCCCACAGCATAATTGTCCGATTCCGAAACGGTAATCGTGCGAGTTGTTTCACCTGTATTCCACAGATAAGATACATATCCTATTGAAGCCTCTAAGGTCGTACTGCTTTCAGCACAAAACTGCAATGCGCCTGTAATTTCGGGTTCTTCCGCTTCCAAAATAATAGTATTCACTTCATTGGTAGCTGTGCAACCCTTGTCGTCTGTTACCTCCACATTATAGGTCTGCTCCTCTGAGACTTCAATTGTTTGAGTTGTTTCACCTGTATTCCACAGATAACTCGCATATCCTTCTTGTGCGGTTAAAATCGTAGAAGTTCCCAAACAAAATTGAAGTTCTCCCTCAATAATTGGCGTTTCTGCAATGTTTTCTTGAACCGTTATTTCATCGCTACTTGAACAGCCATTTACATCAATCGTATTGACGGTATAAGTCCCACCTGTTGAGATGGTAATTGTTTGACTTCCTTCGCCCGTATTCCACAAATAAGATTGAAAACCTGCTCCAGCATCTAAGATTGTACTTTCACCTAGGCAAAAATCAGCCTCTCCTTCAATACTTGGTTGAACGGGAATATGCACTGTTATGGTCACCTCGTCACTGCCCGAACAACCGCTTGCATCGGTCACTGTCACGCTGTATGTGCCACCCTCTGTCACTTCAATCGTTCTGGTCGTTGCACCTGTATTCCACAAATAACTCTCAAAGCTCGCCCCAGCGTCTAAGGAACTATTGCCGCCTTCACAAAAATCCAAGTCGCCCACAATTGTAGGCATCAAAGCCGAGGTTTCTTCTACATCCATACTTTCGGTATTCTTACAGCCATTTGCATCTGTCACTTCCACGCTGTAATTCCCTGCTTCATCTACGACAATACTTTGAGATGTTTCGCCTGTATTCCACAAATAATTTTCAAAATCACCTGTGACAGAAAGCGTTGTACTACTTCCTTCACAAAAGGTTGAGCTCCCTCCAATTTCTACTGTTGGCAAAGAAAAAACATTCACTTCTATTGAAGTAGCACCTGTACATCCATTTACATACGACACCGTTACGGAATAAGTTCCCGATTCAGATACGGTGATAAGGCGTTCCATTTCGCCCGTACTCCATATATACGTATCGAAGTCTCCTGCATCTAAAGAAGTATCTTCGCCTTCACAAAAAGAAGTATTTCCTGTAATATTCGGTAGAGGACTGAAGAATGTGCCTACTTCAAAACCCACAGAATTGCTGCAATTGTTGGTATTCGTTACCGTTACAAAATAAGACCCTCCGCTTATTTCAATGGTTTGTGTATTTTCTCCAGTACTCCACAAATAGGTTTCAAAACCTCCTTCAGCGTTTAAGATTGTGCTTTCGCCTTCGCAAACATTTCCCTCTCCTTCAATATCTACTTGTGGTAAAGCCAACAAAGTCACTTCAATCGAGCCACTTCCGATACAACCATTCGCATCTTCGACCTCTACACTGTATGTGCCTGACGAATTGACAACAATCATTTGAGTTGTTGCGCCAGTATTCCAAAGATATTCTGCAAACCCTTCACCTGCATCCAATGTCGTGCTTTCTCCATCACAAATCTCTGAATCACCTCCAATTTGAAGGGATAGTTCGCCTGATTCACTCACGTCTATTGAAGTAGAACCCACGCAGCCATTATCACTCTTTACCTCTACACTGTATGTATCGGCAGTATTGACGGTAATCATTCGGCTTGTTGCACCAGTATTCCAAAGGTATTCAGAGAATCCTTCACCTGCATCCAATGTCGTATTGCCTCCTGTGCAAAAAGTTGAACTTCCACTAATGTTTGGCTCGGGATTGTCAAATACAATAACTGTCACTTCTTCTACTCCTGTACATCCATTATCATCTGTCACTTCAATGCTGTAAGTTCCCGTTGCGGATACTTCAATAGATGGAGTGTCTTCGCCAGTTTCCCATGCGTAGCTTGTATATATTGCAGGAACAGACAGCTTAGTGTTTTCTCCTTCACAAATCTCCAAGTCGCCACTAATAATGGGTTCGGGATTTGTATTTTCAACAACAGTCACTTCATCCGTTCCAGTACAGCCCTCGGTATTGGTAACAGTGACAGAATATATTCCACCTGATTCAACTGTAATCATTGCCGAATCCATACCATTTGACCAAGTAATGTCGGTATAAGTATCTGCCAAGGATAAGTTGGTACTTCCGTCTTCGCAAAACGCCAAATCGCCTTCGATTATAGGTACTGGCAGCGGAATAGCCTCAACAGTCACTTCATCAACTGCCGTACAGTCATTGAAGTCTGTCACTGTCACGCTATAAACTCCCGCATCGCTAACCGTAATGTTTGCCGAGGTGCTGCTTGTTGACCATAGATAGGTCTTGAATCCTTCATTTATAGTCAATTCGGTATTTTTGTCTTCACAAAAAACCAAATCTCCTTCAATGTCCA
>JBMYXW010000219.1:0-5667 GCA_049608825.1 Chitinophagales bacterium | reverse complement strand
CTAATCGGATAAAAAACAATGAAAACAATCGAGGCAAGGTAAATAAACATCAAAACGGGCCCTCCAATAACTCCTAAATCCTGCATCGTTTCTGCGGGAACATCACTGCTTTTTGCTTGCTTAGGAAAGGCAATCCAATTCAGCATCAGACCTGCAAAAAAGTAGCCCAATCCACTGCTGCATTTGTAGGCAAAAGAGATGGTCGAAAAGAACAAACCTTCCTGTCTTTGACCCGTTTTTAGTTCGTATTCATCCACGATGTCTGCCATCATAGAATTTGCCAAACCCAATGCAATCCATACAAAAATGTAGGCAAACAGGAGGTACACTACATAAGAGAGGAGTAGGGCAGGGGCACCGTTTGCAGGGAAAAGTCCGAGCAATCTTAGATTGAAGGGAAGGCTAAAGAAAAAAGCAAAGAGGATGGTACTGACCAACGCTCCATTTTTCTTGTCCAATTTTTTGCCCAGCCAAGGCGTAGCTACCAAAGCAATGAGACCTGCCAAGGCAGAACTAATCGGTAGGGCTGCCAATTCTTTTTCGGACAGCCCGAAATAATAAGTTGTGAAATAAGGCGTAAATGCAATGCCAATGCCCATAGCGACATAGACCACAATGATAAAACCCAACATGGTGCGGTAAGAAGACAGACTCAAAGCCAATTTGAAGTCACTCAACAAGCCAAAAATAGAACGTTTGCTTTGTTGGTCAGAGGTTTTAGGTAAATTGGGAATGACCTCTCTCGTTCCCCAAGCACTGATAAAAATCGAAAGAATCATCAAAATGGCACACAGAAAAGCGAATTTGGGATAAGCTTCTACATTGAACAAACCGTTTTCCATGCCTGGTTTGGGGACAAAAAATGTCAGCAATCCAAAAATGATAACAAGAGGCGCAATCAATGCGCCAAACATAATTCGGAAGCTCATAATGGAAGTGCGTTCTTCGTAATTACTACTCAGTTCTGCGCCCAAAGACATGCTTGGAACGAGGAAAAGTGTCAATGCAAAACGCAATAGAATGGCAAAAGTGGTGAGCCACAAAAACAGACCTGTTTGAGATAGACCTGTGGGTGGCAAAAACAAAAGCCAAGTAAACAAGCCCAATGGAATGGCAGAGGCAAACATAAAAGGATGTCGCCGTCCCCATTTATCAGACTTCCATTTGTCCGAAATCAAACCCACAATCGGGTCTGAAACCGCATCAAACAACAGCGCAATCACCGTAGCCGTTCCCGCCAAAGCTGCATCCAATCCCAAGACTTGACTAAAATAGAAGAAGACAAACAGCTGGAATAAACCGTCTTTGATTCCCTTTGCAGAAAATCCCAGTCCGTATAAGAATTTTATTTTGGTGCTGACTAGTTTCATTTGAAGTTGATTTTGAAGGAGAAAAGTTAAAGCCTTTTGGTCATATTCCAAAGCACATTCAATGCTTTATCAGCGTCTTTTTCATCTACAAAAATATGGTCGTGATAATATCCTGCAATCACATTACAGCTTATATTATTTTTGCCCAATTCTGAAGAAAAGGCTGCAGTTAGACCCACAGCTTTTAAAGAGGAGTGAATATTCAAGGTAATCCACGATGCCACAAACTCAAAAGAAAGCCCAAGCCTTTCCGCATCTTTTTTGGAAACAACGACCGTCACTCCTTCTTTTTCTCTCACTTCACAAACGGTGATTTCTCGTGGAATAGATGCTGTATTGGAAACACTTGCAAAAACATATTCGCCCTCATTGAGGATAGGCTGCATATTGGCTATGAGTTCTTCTAAGTTTGTAATTCCAGTTGTTTTGTGCATTTTGTGAGCATTTTTATTCAAAATTTATTATTCAACATTCAAAATTGCACCAGTGTTTAGTGATGGCTAATTCCCATAGCCGTCAAGCTAAGAAGCAGAAAGAGGTGTAAGATGCCCCAAAGGGGCAAAAGCAATAGCGTGGGGCATCGCCCTACGAAGCAAAAAAAGAAATGTCAGCCCTGAAAGGGCGAAAGCAAAAAGGATAGTTGAGTGCTTTCGCCCTTTTAGGGCTAATGGTATATTTATACTTGACTCACAGGGCGTTACCCCGTGCTATTGCTAAAACCCTTTCAGGGTAAATAAACAAGATTTCTCCTTAGCTTGACGGCTATGGGCTACTCCCCAATCTTGACGACTCCCACCTCATTCATTTCCAAACTCCCCAAATACAGTTTGTCACCATATTGATTGACACTTGTAATATCGTGAATCGAACCAGAAGGGTCTTGCATATTGTAGATGACTTCACCCGACTCATTGATTCCGATAAGCATCCCATAGTGGATAATTTTTGGAGGAGGAATGATGGACTCAGGCAAACGGCGAATCACCTTCCGCATAAAAGGCTTGTCATACAAGGCTTCAAAATCTGCATTGGTCCGAATACTGGGCAATGCTACCCAAAAAGTACCCTTGCCATTGAAGGTAATATTGTCAGGATAACCAGGCAATTCGTTCACTAAAACCTCACTTTGCCCCTTCTTTTCGTCCTTCATCCAAAACTTGTGAATCCGCATTCCCATCGTTTCATTGACCAATAAAAATTCGTCATTTGGTCCAATCGCCACGCCATTCGCAAACCGCAAACCTTCCATTTCTATCTTGGTTTCTTTGGTTTGAGGATTGTAACTTAAGAGTCGTCCCGTAGGCTGCAATTCCCACGCTTCTCGCATGATGGCATCCAAATGGTTTCTTTGAGAAGCATCTGTAAACCAAATCACCCCATCCGAAGCGATGTCCAAATCATCTGTAAAAAACAGTTTTTTGCCATCAACACTATCGGTCAAAACGGTGATTTTTTTGTCGGGACTGATGGACAACAAGCCCTTCACTGCGTCTGCCGCAATCAAATTGCCTAAAGTATCAAACTTCAATCCCAAACTACGTCCCCCCGTATTCACAAAGGTCTCCAAATGCTCGCCTCCTTCCGAAAAACACACAATGTCTCCATTTGCCAAACCTGTATAAAACAAGCTGTCAAGTCCCTTCGCAACATCTTCTGGACCATGACCAATTCCCTTCAATAACTGGGCTTTGTCCTTCAAATCGTTGTTCTTGGCGAAAACTCCTTCAAGCCCAGGATTGGGTGGAGGTGTGTAAGCTACTGGCTCAAAATCAACTGGGTAGAATAGGAAGTACAGTACAAAGACTGTGATTAAAAGGAGTAGAATTTGTAGTAGTTTTTTCATTTGTAGTAAGTGGTTTGTTTGTCATTAAGATATTTCTTCACCAGCCCTCAAAGCACCTTCAATTGTGCCATCAAGTTCGCCTGAACCAGGAAACATCCATTCATCAGGGTCATAAAATTCTCTACTGTATTTGAATACTGCAAAATCCCAATTGTCCATTTTACCATTGTAGCCCAAACGACCTAACTTCGTTTCTACTACTTGTTGTGGAGGAGGTGTAAATGATTTCTTTGCAGAAACTCCTGCCTTTTTAAGCAACATTTGCATGAAGGTATTCGCTATCTCGTTCTGTGCTTTGTCCAATTTTGACAAATAAGCAAACCGACCTCGAAAAGACATTTTGAAATCTGTTTCGTGTTCCTTGTTGTAGTCTTCTACAATTTGCAACACTTCGGTTTTGATGTTTTTTGGAATTGATTTTGAAGTTGCCATAGATATTAATTTTTTTTTTATAATTTGATTTTTTTTTCAAAAACTTCTGTGTTTAGTGTACTACTTCAACTGTTGACAAGGTTTTCAACCGTTGTCAAAGTTTCCGTTCACCGTCTTCCGTCCATCGTTTTCCGTCCACCGTCAATGCTTCTTAATAGCCGCATTGTACCCTCTGCCATCAATCAAAATCTTGGAAATAATCTCACACAAAATCTCCGAAGTTCCACCACCAATCTGCCCCAATCTTGCATCCCGCCACATTCTCGCCATAGGATAGTCCTCCATATAACCATAACCGCCAAACATTTGCAGGCAGTCAAAAGTCACCTTGTCGCACAATTGAGTCGCCAACAATTTCGCCATTGAAGCCTCCTTGACCAAATAATCGCCATCCTCATAACGTCGATACAAGCTATGCACAAACTCTTTATTCATTTCAATTTCAGCAGACATCTGTGCGATTCTGTGCCGCAAAACTTGAAACCTGTTGATGCTTCTACCAAAAGCCTCCCGTTCACTCATATACTGCAAAGTCACCTCCATCGCATACTCAGAAACCGCTACTGCGCCCGCTGCCATTGACAAACGCTCCGAAACAAAATGCTGCATGATATAGAAAAACCCTCGGTTTTCTTCGCCCAACAAATTGCCAACAGGTACACGTACATTGTCAAAAGCGATTTCACCTGTATCCGAAGCCTTCCAGCCCAACTTATCCAATTTGGTGGCACTCACACCAGGCGTATCACGGTCAATAATCATCATACTGATGCCCTGTCCTTTCGCATCGGGATTGGTTTTTACTGCCGCCACGATGTAGTCGCTGTTCACGCCATTGGTGATGAAAGTCTTAGAACCGTTGATGATGTAATGGTCGCCCTCTCTCACCGCAGTCGTTCGCAAGGATTGCACATCCGAACCGCCAAAAGGCTCGGTCACAGCCATACAACCAATTAACTTTCCTTCAATACCAGGAATCAAGTATTTCTCCTTTTGTTCCTCATTTCCTTCTGCATTGACATGCGTCATTGCCAGCATAAAATGCGCTCCAATTGCCGCCGCAAAACCACCCGAATTGACCCTTGCCATTTCTTCGTGCATCACAACCGAATACCAAACACCAGCATCCATTCCGCCGTATTTTTCGGGCAGCTCCAAACCCAAATAACCCATCTCGCCAAATTTGTGGTAAATCTCTCTGGGTATTTCACCGTCCTTTTCCCATTGGTTGACATTGGGTGTTACTTCTTTTGCCAAAAAATCTCTGAGCGATTTTCGGAACATTTGGTGTTCTTCTTTGAAGTAGTATGAATTCATTTTTAAATTGATTTTGTTTTCGTAGTTTTGGTTGATATAGCTTCAACTGTTGCCAAGGTCTGCGACCGTTGACAAAGTTTTCCGTCCATTGTCAGTTGCGATTTGGCTGCCGTAAAACTATAAGTTCATTGTTCTACAAGCAAATTCCTCTGAATCACCTATTCTTGTTTACCCCGCCTTCATTCCTCCATCCAAAAACATCGAATGACCATTCACAAAAGACGACTCCTCACTCAAGAGCCAAGCAATCCCCTTTGCGATTTCTTCGGGTTTTCCAAGACGTTTCAAAGGTACACGAGTTTTGACACTAAATTCAAGAACTTTATCGGGAACTTGTTCAATAATAGCGGTTTCAGTGAACCCTGGGCAAACCACATTAACACGAATATTGTACTTCCCATATTCAATAGCAGCCGATTTGCTCAAACCTATTACACCGTGTTTTGCAGCCGAATAAGAACTGCCCATGCCCATTCCTCCAACGCCTGCCAAAGACGAAACATTGACCATTCTTCCGCCACCTTGCGCCAACATTACCTTGATTTGCGCCTGCATACAATAGAATACACCCGACAAATTAATCGCCATCATCTTGTTCCAATCCTCCAAAGGCAACTCATGCAAGGGAGCCAGCTTTCCGCCAATTCCCGCATTGTTGACCGCCAAATCGAGTGAACCTTCCGAGGCTACAATTGCAGCCGTCAC
>JBMYXW010000218.1:0-5679 GCA_049608825.1 Chitinophagales bacterium | reverse complement strand
TTAAAAGAGGATGCTAAACAAAGTATTCAACAAATCCGAAACGCAGGTATTCAAGACATTATCATGTTGTCTGGGGATAAAGATTCCATTACTCAAAAGGTCGCCCAAGAATTGGGAATTAAAATCGCCAAAGGTGGACTTTTACCCGAAGATAAATTGAATGAAGTCGAAACCATCAAGCAAGATTCTACCAAAATAGTTGCCTTTGTTGGTGATGGCATCAACGATGCGCCTGTATTGGCGGCAAGTGATATAGGCATAGCAATGGGGGCTTTGGGAAGTGATGTCGCTATCGAAACGGCAGATGTTATTATTCAAACTGACCAACCTTCTAAAATTGTAACAGGAATTAGAATTGGTAAATCTACTCAACGGATTATTTGGCAGAATATCGCTTTGGCTTTTGGGGTGAAGATAATTGTTTTGATTCTTGGGGCAGGTGGTTTGGCTACGATGTGGGAAGCGGTTTTTGCGGATGTTGGAGTGGCATTATTGGCGATATTGAATGCCGTACGATTGCAAAGAATGGATTGGCGACAATAATTCAGTTAGTACCTACTAAAGCCTTGTACTTTGTGGCAAATTTCTCACTTATTAAGTGAAATTCTTTATTTTTATAACTTTATCAAAATTGATATTTAATCTTTTTTGTATCCGAAAAATTACCCAAAGTCCAGTGTAAGATGGTTCTGATTGAAGAATTTAGTGGTGTTCGATGTGTGAATTGCCCTGCTGGACATGAAACAAAGGCTGAAAGAGCAAAAGAAGTAGTTAATGGCTTTTGTAGCCTATAAATAATTTGGGCATCAACTCCCAATATTTTACTTTCAATTTCTCACAATACACCTTAATCCACCCTAAAGCCGCCTTGTCAATATCCGTTTCAATGAGGTAAACAATCGCTTCCTCCAATCCTGTTACCTGTGCTTTTTCGGAAAGCGTCAAGTTAGAGGGAGAAACCTCTGTTTCTATCTCTACCAACCAACCTTTTTCAGCAAAAACAGATTGAACATCGACATAAAAACGCTTGGAATCAAAACCTTCAATCGTAGGATATTGACGAATATACCCCAAAAATGCCTTTGCCATTCGCTGTATGGTTTCATCTTTGGTTGCGTCCTTCAATAGCCGTATATCTACTTTGAACGCCATTTCCAAAATCTGTTCTTCTAAATCGTAGTCCACAAATTCATCGTGAAACTCATTGTTGGCTTGAATCACCAAAAAAGTACCGTACAGATTTTTAACTGCTTCGCCATAATCGGTTAAAGTCAATCGCTCATTCAGCAAATCTTCAATCACTCGAAAGTTTACTTTGTCGGTGACATCCTTCCAAGTGATTGCCGTAAAATGGAAATCTTTTGAAGGAGTAGGCTGAGTATTGGTATGGGGCTGTTCTATATTTTGATTATTGGTATTCATGTTGTTGATTTTTTAATTTAATAATAGGCTTTCCGAGTTTTGAATTTGAAGTTTTCACGAGTCTTGTTTATTACCAGGAGGTCGCCCCAATTTATTAATTCTTTTCAGATTTTCGGGCAAAAGAGGATAGTTGTAAATCTTCCTTTTTTCTTCCTTCAAACAATCGTGCAAAAGACCTTTGTACTGAATTTCGTACTGCAAGCCCATGTTTATCAAAAAACGCCCATACCGCCTATTTTGTCCTTTGGTCGTAATGCCATACTTCCAAATCTCACCGCTATACAGAAAAATGGAATCAGAAAAAAGGCAACTAAAACAAGGGTACATACCGCCCCGAATAGCTCGAAGCGCATACTGTTCTGCTTCCTCCAAATCTGCCAATTCATTGAGTAGTTTTCCTTTTCGTTTGTCGGTCAGTTCATACGTGCCATCGTCTTTCAATACAACGAATGTATCGAAGTCAGAAGTTCCCAAGATAAACATAAATGCAGTAATGAAAAGTGGCAATAAGAAAGGTTTTGGATTGTGTTTTGGAGTAGGCATTTTAGGCTTAAAAATGGGCAATTCTCGAATCTTACTTTTTGTAGATTTAGAAACAGGACGAGTAATAGAACGTATTTTGCCTTTTGGTCTGTTTGATTGTTTCATGCTGATTGGATTTAAAATGTGAAAAAGTATTTCTACCAATAGCAAAAAAAGAGCGTGAGACGTAACCAACCACAGTTCAAGGTATCGCCAAACACCCTAGGAAACAGTCGGTACGCTCACGCATAACGTGACCGCATCGCTTGTAATTCTGTCTCCTATTCAAAGTTTGGCGATTTATGAACTGTGGAAAGACTTGCAAACGCAAATTGATTGCTCGATATGTTAGATTAGAATATTTCTATACAGATTGTGTTTGGTGAAAAATGAAATGAAGGTCTAAAGTAAGAAAAGTATGGGAAATGAGGAAAAATTAAAAAGGAATAGTGGTTAAAACATTTTATCTTTTTTGAAAAATGTTTTAACTATGTTTTAACCAATAAAAAAGCAGTTACGAAAAACTATCGTAACTGCTTGATTGTTAAATGTCGGGATAAGAGGATTCGAACCTCCGGCCCCACGCCCCCCAGACGTGTACTCTAAACCTGGCTGAGCTATATCCCGAACAAATATGCCCATTTTATGTCAAATGGGCTGCAAAGTTAGTGAATACAAATAAACCAAGCAATATTTTTTTTGTTTAGTTCACAGAAATTATCAAAATCGTTTTTTTGCTGATAAAGTCAGCTAAACAACACTGCATTTACGCAAGTTTTAACTTATTTTGTGCGATATTTCGCAATCAAAAAAAATAATAATTAATACATGCGTTTCAGCCCATTGTATTTCTTATAAAACCTTGATAAATAGCAACTATTGAAGTAGTGTTTGTTTATTTGAAGCGATAAACCCTTAAATATATATTTGCAGTTTATTTCAAGAAGATGGATATTCGACCAAAAATTGGTTTTTTACTTTTAATACCTATGCTAAATAAGCACTAACTCTATGAACAAAAGATTACTCAAATTAATAAATTTTATACCTATGAAAAAATTAATCATTTCTCTTGCAACCCTTTGTTTGCTTATCATGGCAGCAAGCGGTTACATTTATATGCAGCAAGTAAATGAATCAACTCTTCTTGCACAAGTTGAAGCAGAACAGATTCAGAAATCTATGAAAAAATTTGAGGAAAAAACTCAATCCTTTATTGGAGCTTATGAGTACCTCATGAAAATGAAAGCAAACCCTAAAACAGGACGTATTGATGTTGCAGATGTGATAAAAGCTCGACAAACAGCAGATAAAGCAGCTGAAAGCCGAAACCAATCTGCAAAAGCAGGTCAAATAGACTGGGAATTTATGGGACCTAACAATGTAGGTGGGCGTACCCGTGCAATTTTGGCAGACAAGGACAACCCTAAAAATATGATTATTGGTGGTGTGTCAGGTGGTATATTTACTTCTGATAATGGTGGTCTTCGTTGGAAGGATCATCCCCAAAATACGGAGTTTGTCAATCTTTCAATATCTGCGATTGCACAAGGACCTAATGGAGATATCTATGTAGGAACAGGTGAAAATTTTGATGGTCGTAATTATGGAAGCGGAAAATTGGGGAGTTCTGTTTTGCCTGGAACAGGTGTTTATAAATCTACAGATAGAGGTGTTTCTTTTCAATTATTAGAATCTACTATTCCAAATATTACTGATAATAGTACTAGTACAGGTATCTATGGTATTGATTGGGCTGCTATACAAGACATAGAGGTAAGCCCAGTAGATGCCAACCGTATTTATGTATCGACAAGTAGAGGCGTTCAAATTAGTCAAGATGGAGGTGCTACTTGGTCAAAAGCGAGTGGAATTCCTTCTAATGCAGTGGCTTACGATATTGCTGTGGCTTCTGATGGAACAGTTCATGCAGTTGCAAGTAGTGCTTATTACAAGGCAACCGATGGGTTGAACTTTAACAATGACTCTACTGGTGGTAATATTGGACAATTTGAAAATTCTTCAGGAAACAAAGTCTTGTCTATGTCTCCATCAGATAACAACTACCTTTATATCGTAACAGTTACAGGTACAGGGTGTTTAAGAAAAGTATGGCAATCCAAAAATGGTGGTGATACTTGGATTACTATTGGTGAAGGTAGCTCCACGTTTTTTGACCCTATGAGTCAAGCTGGTGGTGGTGGCTGTCAAGGATGGTATGACTTATGTGTAACTGTCGATCCTGCTAACAAAGAACGAATCATTATGGGAGGAATCACCTTGTGGTCTTGGTCGGCTCGTGATGATTGGAATCAATTAGATGGAGGTCAGCCTCCTTACAGTGTTCATGCAGACAAACACACAATCGTTTTCCATCCTACCAATCCAAACATTATGTGGGTAGGTTCTGATGGTGGTGTAGCTCGCAGTTTAGATGCACAAAATGTATTCCCTACTTTCTCAGCTACCAATAAAGACTACATTGTTACCCAATTCTACGGAATGGCAGCAGGTAAAGACGGACGTGTTGTTGGAGGAACTCAAGACAACTCTACCATTTTTGTAACTATGAAAGGTAGCTCTGCATTTGAAGGTGAATTTATTACAGGTGGTGACGGTGGTTTTTGTGATATTTCCAAAATCAATCCATTGGCTATTTTTGCAGAATCACAAAATGGTGCGATTATGCGAACAGGTAGTGCAACACCTCCTTTGAGTGCTTTCTTTGACACCAATATAGATTGTGCCCCTACTACTCCTGAAGGTGGTTGTAGCCCTGATGGTATGTTGGATGGTAATCCATTGTTTATCACACCTTTCATCTTATGGGAAGATATCAATGCCAACCTTATTGACCCAACTCAACAAAAAAGCAAATTTGTAACAGGAGCTTGTGACAGTCGTGTATGGATGACCGAAGGAGCACTCAACTTTAGTGAAATTCCTACATGGAAAGAAATCGGGCGATTCTCAGGAAACCGTTGTATAAGTGCCGTTGCAGTTTCTAAGGATGGTAAAACCGTATATGCAGGAACTACCGATGGTAGAGGATTGCGTATCACCAATTTGGATCGAGATGAACCTACTACCAAGGAGTTTATTATCAGTGGCAGTCAGTACGTTTCCAGTATCGATGTTGATTTCAATCCAGCTCACATTATTGTAGGTTTGGGTAATTATGGTCAAGAACAAAATATAATGGAATCCAATAATGCCAACTCTACAAGCCCTACTTTTGAATCTATTCAGGAAAATTTGCCACTTATGCCTGTATATAGCGTGGTTATTAGTGGATTTGGTGCGAATCAACGCATCGTTGCAGGTACAGAATTGGGTATTTGGTTATACAATATTTCAGAGGGAACTTGGACAGAAGAAAACGGCATAATGGGTCGAGTTCCTGTACACAGCGTTCGATCAGAACTAATGAAATCAGCAGGTTGTGATGTATTGTATGCAGGTACACATGGTCGTGGAATTTACAGAAGTACAACTTTCACACTTCAAGGTTGTGATACAACAATCGAATTTCCTGACTATGAGTTGATAAATAGTATTGACGACCTTTCGGATAGAATTTCACAAATTGAAGTGTTTCCCAATCCAATGGTACACCAAAGTAAACTACAAATCACACTTACTGAATCCACTGACTTGACTCTTCGAATCATTGACCTCCAAGGGCGAGTAGTTCGCAATCAAGCATTGGGCGAATTGGCTGCAAGAACCCATACG
>JBMYXW010000217.1:0-5736 GCA_049608825.1 Chitinophagales bacterium | reverse complement strand
TTCAATTTAATTTAATATTAATTCAATGGTAGTGATGCCCGAGGGAGGGACCAAGCTGGTAAAGATCACAGAGGCACTGCTCATGTCCCAGGACCAAGTAATGGAAATGGAAAATTGAAGGAAAATAAAAAAAGGCTGTTGATTGTCAAAGTTACAATCAACAGCCTTTTTTAGTTTAGACGAGCCACCAGTTACAAACCACCCGTCGCCCAACTGTTAACTCAATTCGTCAAAAAATACCGAGTGCTTACCTGCGATTTTTCATCCAAAATATTCAATTCTTTTGCAGCACTTGAAGTCAAACGAATCAATACATTTTCATTGGCTGTATTGTTTGGCAATTTTTGAATCACCTTCACAAAGATGGTTTTGCCATTGATTTGATTGGTGACTTTTACAATCGAAAAAAGTGGTGCATCCTTGTGGAGTGCATACATATTTCCGCTTCGAGAAGGCTCTGTTTCGTCAAACCAAGTAGCCAGTCCTTCCTGTACTTTTTGTTTGTATTTTCCTGTACTGTCCTCCACCATATTGAAGTATTTTCGCTGAAAAGCGGTCATAGGTTTTACAGTTTTTTTCGGAACGGCAAGAGCTTTTGTACCTTCGGGCACCAACCAACCGACAATAACTCCTTGTCCTTCTTTGATTGCACTTGCTGAGAGGTCATTCCAGTTTTCGAGAGCTTTTACACTTTGACTATACATTTTAGATAAGCTGTAAAGTGTTTCGCCAGAAGATATAATATGTCTCACTGCTTTAATGTCGCCTAAATCTATCATGTCTTTGGGCTTGATTATTTCAGGGTAGTCGGTTAATGTTTGGGGTTTCAGTTCAATAGGCGACTCTATAGGAGCGGGCGGAGAAGCCAAAATGATTCTCCCATCGGGAATAGGCCCACTTAAAGGGTTTTCGATAATGCTCTTTTTATATGCCGCAGCCGTTTTTTCATTTAAGTGTCCCGAACTCATATCAACACCCGAAACATTTCCCAATTTGACTTCTACCCCGTCATCTATACCTATTCCGTTGCTCATATTGACCATTCCACCACCAACGGGAATTTTTACGATGTCGCCAACGTTGATATTGTCGCCAACGATATTGGAGTTGGCAGCCTTGATTTCGGGAATGGAGAGTTTATACATAACCGAAAGTCGATAAAGTGTTTCTCCTTTTTTTACAATGTGATTGCTCGTTGTATTTTGTGCAACAATTGTAGATAGCGTTAGACTTATTAAAAAAGCAGTTAAAATAAACTTTTTCATAACTTATTATTGTGGTTTAAAATATAATATTTAAGCGAATTTACAAAATTTAGAGAATTGCTTGTTTATTTTGTAGTAGATTTGTTATTTTATACTTTGGAGGGGAGAGCATGGAAGTAGGACAAATTCAAATTAAAAACTCAAATACAAATTCAAACAATACTTTGTAAGCGAGTAAATTAAATTTAAGAAATGTCTAATTTAATATTTTTTTTGCCTAAAAAGCGAGGGATTAATTAATTGATGATAAAAGGTTTGTTTTTAATTCATTCCTCAATTGAATAATTGATTATCATTTTTTATATCCTACTCGCCTCTTCTGACTTCTTTCTCCCAAAATTTATTTGTTATTATTATTTGACGAATAAGCTTGCAAATTGTTTCTTTAAATGGCAGAATTGACATAAAAATGTTCATAATTTTGTTGATAAGGAATGCTGAAAAAATAACATTACAATTTTCATCTTCGAGATACATTGATTTTGAGCGTTTTAACTTATTCAAAATTCAGCATTTATTCATTCAGCATTACTAATACAACTGACTTTGAAGCAAATTTTTCATTTTAATTTTCATTCCTTATTATGCGAGTTGTACTATTTATTTTTCTTCAATGTTTGTTTGGTACTGCAATACTTGCCCAAGCTACTACTGTTGACTCAACAAAAACAGATACGTTAAAAGCAAGGAACACAGAATCTTCTAATAAAATTACTCCTGCAATAGCCACTAAAATTGTTCCAAAAAACAAGATTTATGTATTCGAGCTAAATGAAGCTATTTTCCCCTCTGCTTGGCGGCGAGTGAAAATGGCTGTCGAAGAGGCGGAAACATTGGAGTCGGACTACATCATCATGCACCTCAATACCTATGGCGGTGCGGTGGATATGGCAGACTCGATTCGCACCAAACTGATGAAAGCCAAGCCCACTACGATTTCTTTTATCGACAACAATGCGGCATCTGCGGGGGCATTGATTTCGATTGCTTGCGACAGTATTTATATGGTCGAAGGCGCACAAATCGGGGCTGCAACGGTGGTGAATCAAACGGGCGAACAAATGCCCGACAAATACCAATCCTATATGCGGGCAACAATGCGCTCGACTGCCGAAGGACAGGGACGAGACCCACGCATTGCAGAAGCGATGGTGGACGACCGCATTTCTATTCCTGGCATCATCGACTCTGCCAAAACCTTGACTTTCACAACTTCAGAAGCTATAAAGCATGGTTTTTGTGAAGCAAAATTCAACAATTTGGATGAGGTGATTGCTCATTTAGTACCGAACAATGAAGCAGTCGTGACAGAATACGAGCCAACTTGGATGGATACCTTGATTGGTTTCTTGTCCAATCCAATGTTGAGTGGTTTTTTGATGGTGGTGATGTTTATGGGGATTTATGCCGAAATTCAAACTCCAGGTGTAGGATTTCCGATTTTAGCTGCATTTACCGCTTCAATTTTGTACTTTGCGCCCAATTACATCGAAGGTTTGGCACAGAACTGGGAAATTTTAATGTTTGTGGTCGGGATTTTGCTGCTCGCTGTTGAAGTATTTATATTGCCTGGGCTCGGAATTGCAGGGGTTAGTGGCATCATTTTGATTTTTACGGGATTAACCCTCAGTATGGTACAAAACGATTATTTCGATTTCACTTTTACAACTACTGACGATTTGGCAAATGCTTTTGCAAGGGTTGTTTTTTCGATTCTTGGTGCAGGAGTTGTAAGCGTTTTGCTCGGTGGAAAAGTCGTAAAATCCAAAGCTTTTGACCGATTGGTTTTGGCAGAGACACAGGAATCTTCGGAGGGTTTTACCATCAAAGCCAATGAGTACGAAGCTCTGATTGGCAAGGAAGGAATTGCACTGACCGACCTCAAAATTTCGGGTAAAATCGAAGTAGAAGACGAACGATACGATGCCATTACGACAGGTGATTTTATTGAAGCAGGGACGAAGGTTTTGGTGAAGAAATATAAGGGAAATTATTTGGTGGTGAAGATTGTGTGATGGTTGAATTGCTATATTTTTGCATTGTTATACTGCTGAATGGTTGTATGGCATTTGGGTTGAACTCCGATGGAGTTCTGTCGTTACTACTTGTTTCCGTTTTTCTACAAATATTGAAGACCTAACGGACTTCGTAAATTCAAATCAATACAGCAATTTAATAGTAAGACCATTCGACAATAAATCAATACAGCAATTCAACAGTAAAAACAATTCAACAGTAAAAAAACATGGAATTAATTTTAACTTTCATTACATGGGATGTCAATCCAGACATTTTTCACATTGGTCCACGTCCGATTCGATGGTATGGTTTGTTGTTTGCGATGGGCTTTCTGATAGGGTATTTTTTGGTGCGAAAAATGTTTTTGAGAGAAGATGCACCTGAAGAATGGTTGGATTCCTGTTTGATTTACACCATGTTGGGAACGATTATTGGCGCACGATTGGGCAATGTATTCTTCTATGATTGGGCTTATTATTCGGCAAATCCCATCGAAATTCTCAAAATTTGGAATGGTGGGCTTGCGAGTCATGGAGCTGCAATAGCGATTCCCCTTTCGCTGTGGATTTTCTCCAAACGGGTCAGCAAAAAGTCGGTTTTTTGGATACTGGATAAGGTGGTTATTGCAGTGGCTTTGGCGGGTTGTTTCATTCGTTTGGGCAACTTGATGAACTCCGAAATATATGGTATTCAAACGGATGTACCTTGGGCTTTTATTTTTACGAGAGTAGATGCAATTCCCCGACATCCTGTTCAAATCTATGAATCACTCTGTTATTTATTCAGTTTTGGTATCTTGATGACTGTGTATTGGAAAACGGATTTCTACAAAAAACGGGGCTTTATTTTTGGGCTGTTTTTGGTTTTTATTTTTGGATTTCGCTTTGTGATGGAGTACTTCAAAAATGCACAAGGTGGCTTTGAAAACACTTTGGGGATGTTCAGTACTGGGCAATGGTTGAGTATTCCTTTTGTGCTATTGGGGATTGGCTTGATGGTTTGGAGTAATGGTAAAGGAAATGACCCTGAGTTGGATGTGTAAAAAGTGGGATTTTCTCACTTATTAAAAAACCAAAGCCCGCAAAAAAAATTCGCATCATGCAAACCACAATAAACACCTTTGTCTAGCTCCATATAGTATTCAGAAACAGGTCTGTTTTTCTGAATACTCTTTTCAACTCTTGAAAATGTATAATCCGACCTACTCCACTATTAAAAAAACCAATTTCTTTATGCACAATTCACTACATTGGTTCACCTTACAAAAAAAAAGCTCCTATAAAATTACACTATTTTTTCTAATAATAACATTGAATGGTTGTCAGAAAGCAATTGAATTAGATACAACTGCCCAATTAACCAGTTTTTCCTTTCTTGTGGAAAACAACCCTAGTCTAACAGAAGATATTCATTTAACTATAAACGATAAAGAAGTAACAGGGCATCTCCCTCTTAATGCAAAAATTGACTCGCTTATCGCCGCATTCGAGTTTTTAGGTGTAAGTATATTAGTGAACAATATAAATCAAGACAGTGCTATTACTACAAATAATTTTTCAAAAAATGTTAAGTATGAAATCATATCTGAAAGCGGCAATTCTAATACATACAATATAAATACAACTTATTTTACAGGATTGCCCATTATGTACATAAACACTGAAAACGGAGCTGCAATCGCATCAAAGGATGAATATGTTGAAGGGAATATTGACTTTTTTGGAGCTAAAAACGCAGAGAGTTTTTCAAGCAATGATATAAAAATCAGAGGTCGAGGAAATTCAAGTTGGGCACTTTTTCCTAAAAAATCGTATCAAATAAAATTTGATGATAAAATGGAAATAATGGGGATGCCCAAAGACAAGAGATGGGTATTGCTCTCCAATTATTCAGACAAAACGATGCTCCGAAACAAAATCTCACTTGATTTGGGGCAAATCAGTTCTTTGGATTGGACTCCTCAAAGTGAATTTGTAGAATTGTTTCTCAATGGTCATTATCGTGGAACTTATCTATTGACTCAAAAAGTGGAAGAAACATCCAATAGAGTAGATATTACCAATGATGGTTTTTTGTTGGAAGTCGATCAGTTAGACAGACTGAATGAAGAGGATGTCTATTTTCAATCAGACTTACTCCTCTTCAATATACAAGCTCCCGATGTAGAATGGGAGGATTCAGAATATCTATATATAAAGGAGTATATCAACGAAATTGAAGACGTTCTGTATAGTGAAACCTTCAACGACCCTATTAATGGCTACACAAAATATATAGATGTTGATTCATTTGTGGACTGGTATCTTATCAATGAAATCACTAAAAACAATGATGCGGTTTTTGCCGCCAGTGTTTTTATGAATCATATTCCTGGTGAAAAATTAAAAATGGGTCCTATATGGGATTTTGACATTGCTTTGGGTAATATCTACTACAATAACAACGATGTTCC
>JBMYXW010000216.1:0-5775 GCA_049608825.1 Chitinophagales bacterium | reverse complement strand
GGCTGTGGATGTACAAAGGTGATTACCTGTTTTCTCAAAATCTCTTTGATAACCTCTGGTATCTAAGTAGCCACCCTGAAAGTTGTTCCAGCCATTCTGCAAGTGTATTTCAGAACCATCTCCGACTGCTGTACCCGCAGCGACACCTTTAGCAGAGCTTATTTTCCAAGTTCCGCTTCCACTATCTCTATTAGCGGCTGTGGCTGTGGATACACAAAGATGATTGCCTGTTTTCTCAAAGTCTCTTTGATAACCTCGGGTGTCCAAGTAACCACCATTTCCGTTCCATTGATTGAACAAATGAACCACATCACCTACTAAGACAGGGCTACCATTGGCTTTGCCCGTAGCAGACATAACTTTCCATTTGCCACTTCCAATATCCCTATTAGAGGCTGTGGATGTAGATACACAAAGAAAATTGCCTGTTTTTTCAAAATGTTTTTGGTAACCTCTGGTGTCCAAGTAACCGCCGCCATAATTGTTCCAACCGTTTTGAAGATGTATTACGTCGCCATAACTTAATGGTGGTGGAGTTGATGTACAATTTGTCTTTACATCCAAGGGACCGTTTCCAAAACAAGTATTTTTCCCTGCTGCAGTCAATGTCCACGGGAAGGCTTCAGAACACGGTGCCTTAGGACCTGTATTTACACTATTGGTTGCATAAACTACTCCTCCTTCGCTATACTCCCATTGATTGCCAGTCCACTGTGCTTCCGTGTTGCGACCGCCGCTGTAATAGTGTTTGCCATTTACGTCTTTCTTAATAGTGAGTCCAGCTCCGCATTTGGTGTTTGTACCGACTAGAAGAGGTTGGGCATAGGCATCAAAAGAGAGAAACAATACGCAAATTAGTAAAATAAAGTTTTTCATAACAAAATAATTAAACAAGGTTAAAGATTAAATAATGCCTACTCTATTGAAGGATTTTCGGCTGACTCCTATATCAATTTTATTGATTCATGTTATATTTTTTCGCCTTCAATTAGCTAAAGGGGAAGTCTCAAAAAAGGTAAGCAGAAAAGCAAGGTGAAAAGTAAAAAGAAATTAGAAAAACTAACTGAATCATTAGTAAATATTTGATATTCATTAGATTATTGACAAAAAATTATTTTGCCAATTTCATGGAAATAAGTTTTTTCTTAAAGGTGAGATTGCAGTATTGTTGTTAGAATAAGCATAGCTGCTTGGTTGCGGTTGTAAATATACTATCCATTGTATAGTGTTTCCAAAAATTTGTTCTTGGATGTTCTGAATGGTGCTCTTGGTGTTCTGAATGGTAAAAACGTTTATTTTCTTAGGTAAGAAAGCACGCTTTTTCTTCTCGAACGACTGATAGGAATGGCTTGGTTACCGTCCAAATAAAGGCGGTCTTCCCCCCATTTTTTGACTTCCTGTATATTGACCACAAAACTTCGATGTGTTTGTATAAACTGCACATTGGTCAATTCGCTTAAAAAATCCCTCAATGTGCTTCGTTGGAGAATGTGTTTCCCTCCCCTCAAGTGGATTTTGATGTAGATGTGGTCTGCTTGGATGAATAGAATATCTTTGATGGGAATGATGTAGTTCTTTGTTCCATCAAAAAGGGAAATAGTAGAGATAATGTCTTGTTTTGCAGCTTGTTTGTGCATCGAAATTTCAATACTCGCATAGAGGTTTTCTTTTCTGATAGGCTTGGAGAGGTAAGCAGCAGGAAAGGTCTTTTTAGCATTTTGAATGGTATTGACATCTATTTGTGAGGTTAAATAAATAAAAAGAGGAGAGTTGGTTTGTTGTTGTAAAAAATAGGCAAAATCAATTCCCGTTTTTTTTCCATTCAGTTTGATGTCCAATAATACCAAATCGGGATTTGCTTCTAAGTAGAGTTCCTCTGCTTCATCAAATGAAATGGCAATGCCAACTACTTCGTGGCCTTTTTTTTGGAGGTAACGCTTTAGGCTATCTGCAATCAGAATTTCATCTTCAACGATAAGAATTTTGTAATTTGACATATATGTTATGGATTTTTTTCTTTGAAATAGATAGTGTAAACTGCGCCATTTTCATTTCTACTTTCCATATTTCCCTGCAATTGACGGCTCATACTCTTCAATAAATAAGTGCCTAACCCTCCCTCTCTCTCCTGCAATGAGCCAGTTAAAAAACCTGGACCATTGTCTCTATATTGAATCAAATATTTTTCTTGTAGTTTCTCTAAAGCTATACTTATTTCTAGAATTTCGCCCCTTACTTTTGCATATTTCAGACTGTTTGTAAGCAATTCTGTCATAAGGATGCCGAGAGGCATGGAAGTTTCCAAATTGAAGTGATGGTCTTCAATATTTAAGTTGAATTTAATCTCATTGTTAGCTAAAAACGAACTGCTAAAGTAATGGCATAGGTTTTCTATATAGGTATGAAAATCAACTTGTGTGATGCCCTCTTCTTGGTATAAAATATCGTGAATCGCTGCCATGCTATAGATTCGATTAGACATGGCTTCAAAGTCTGCTATTACTTCTTCCTTTTCTGTTTCTTCCGATTGAAGTTCGAGCAAACTGATGATTATTTGCAGGTTGTTTTTAACTCGGTGGTGAATTTCTCCCTGCAATACGATTTGTTCGTTTAAGGAATCGGACAAATCTCGATTGGTTTCTTGAATAAGCAATGCTTGTGCTTCCACTTTGTGTTTTGCTTTTCGCAATCGTAGATAATAATAGAACAGTAAACCCAAAAAAATCAACACAATGATTACTGTAATAATCAGCAAACCTTTCCTTGATTTTTCGTATTCGATTTGCTGCAATTGGAGTTTTATTTGTTCTGCTTTTTTTTCGTCATTGTAGCGTGCCTCAATTTCTGTCACTTCTTCACGACTGTTATTCTGAATGTCTTCCAGCTGTATCTCATGGCTCTTAGCGAGATAATGCCATGCCGAGTCATTTTGCCCCAAGGCTTTGTATATTTTTGCTCGCCTTTGATAGAGGATATAAGCCGGAAAAGTCATCTGCCCATTCTCCTTTACCTTTTGAAGTCCTGTCAAAGAAGAATCGTTGTAAGCCAGAGCGGGCTGTAGTAAATTATTCTTGAGATGTAAACTCGCCAAATTATTCATAATTACGACATAACCGTTTAGATGATCCACAGCCATCCAGCCCTTTCCTGCCATCCTGTAATGATAGACGGCTTCTTCAAATTCAGTTGAGGACAACAACATTCCCATTAGTAAATGTCCTACAGTTTTGGGTTCGGCTTTTTGGTAAGGTTCTCCAGTTCTGATGGCTTCTTTGGCATAATAGATGGAAGAATCTCTAATGCCAAACAATCGGTGGTAGGAGGATATTCTTATGCAAAAATGAGGGTAAAGAGAATCAATTTGGTGGGTTTTGATAGAGGATTGCGCCTTTTGCAAATGTTTAATGCACTTGTTAGGGAAGTTTAGATTTTCATAGATGAGCGCAAGCGCAATTTGTGCATCTGTAAAAGCATACCATTGATGGAGACGGGAACTCTCATCTACTAAAGCAAGTAATTCTTTACTAGCGACTTCATATTGATGTTCTCTGCCCAAAGCTTGAGCATAGAGAAGCCGAATTTTAAAGCCCAAAGATGTATGAAGTTTATCCTCTGCTTTTAATCTCTTGGTCAAGTCGCTTAGTACAAGAACGGCACTGTCATTCCTAAAGAAATGTAGGTACTTTTCTGCTTTCTTGAAATCTTCAAGAATATTCGATTTTTCTGATGATATTTGTCCTTGCGTCACATTGAAGTAAGCACATAAAAGAAACATCAAAAAACCAAGACAAATATGTTTTAGAATATATTTCACGAAATAGGATTTTCGGATTACTTCTCTATCAATTTTGTTGGTCTATTTTACATCTTTTTGGGTCTTCAATTAGCTAAAGGGGAAGCTTGAAAAAAGGTAAGCAGAAAGCAAGCAAGGTAAAAAGCTAAAATACATTAGGTGTTTAATTTTAATAATTGGTAAATTGTTGATTATTAAAAATTTAACTATTGAATGAAATTATTTTTTTTCTTTTTTTAATTATTTTTACCCTCTGTCAATTCTCGTTTAGAGCCAAAATTGATAATAAAAGGCACAGATGAACTTCAATTCAACTACTTAGATTTTTTTTCTATTTTTGGCTTACCTTTTTACTGCAACACACTTTACTTTAATAAATATACTACGAATGAACCAAACCGAATTTGACAAGTTATTTCACGAAGCACACGGTTACTGTATAGGTTATTTGATTAAAATCACCCATTCAAAAGCAGATGCAGAAGATGTGTTTATGGATGCTATTGCGATGTTTTGGGTATTGTACAAAAAGGGAAAAATCAAGGAGAAGAGCAACTTGAAGGCCTATATTGCTACGATAGCGAAGCGACTTTGGTTTGAAAAAAAACGCAAAGAAGAAAAACACAAAGAATATTCACAGCCCCCAAAAGTTGTTGAACAACAAGCAGAAGCAAACATAGAAATCAATGGTTTTGCAGTTTTTGACTTACTCATAAAAGCCGAAACTGAGCAGGCGAACAATGCACAACTTCAAGCTCGCAAAAAGAGTTTCAATGCTGTATTTAGAACATTAGGTAAGAAATGCCAACAACTACTTATGTCAACGATTGTCTATAAAATAAAGATGAAAGAACTCATGGGAACTTTGGGCTATGGGAGCGTCCAAACCGTGAAAGATGCAAAATACAGATGTAAGAAAATACTCTTAAAAAAACTACAAGAAATAAATCTACGCACTAATGGATAATATAAACACATACGCACAGATAGAAATTTATTTGGATGGAGAATTGAAGGGGGAAGAACTGCAAAAATTTGAACGAAAAATGCAAACAGACCCTAATTTTGCTGCCCAAGTAGAAGAACACAGGGATTTGGAAACGATGATGACCAGTTTGGAAATTGACCATTGGAAACAACGTGCCAAAACGCTATTGAAGGAAAAAAAGGCGCAATCTACTCCAATTACCCAGCCTATAAAAAAGACAAAACCTCAGAATAAATTGCCCTATTATCTATTGCGAGCAGCAGCCGTTGTTCTTTTGGTGATAGGATTGGCTTATTTTTTCCTACCTAGCCAATCCGTCAATTCCGAACAGTTGGCAATGACCTATTTTGAGCAAACTGAATCGTCTATTTACAGTGGAATAGAGAGAGGCGAAGAAACAGACAATTCAGATGTGCAACTCTTGAACACTGCTCACGAACAATACCAAGAGAAGAGCTATCTACAAGCTGCCAAGACGCTTACAAAAATAGCTCAAAACAGTCCACTGTATTCTGAGAGTACTTTGTTATCAGGGCTTTGTTATATGCAGGCAAATCAACTCAGCCAAGCCATTCAAAGTTTTCAAACTGTAGCAAATCATCCCAATACGCTCTCACAAGAGGAGGCGAATTGGCTCTTGGCATTGGCGCATTTGAAAAAGGGAGATATTGAGGCAGGCAAAAAACAACTGCAAAGTATTGAAGCAGAAAAAGGGGGTTTTAGTAAACAGGCAGCTTCTTTGTTGAGTGAACTTTGAGTTAGAACATAAGATTGAAGGAGTAAAAAAAGGAAGTCACCTACCGTATTGAAGTAATGGAAAGAAAAACATAGTCTGTTTTATTTGCAACACTGTTGCATAAACAAAACAGAAACCCTATATTTGCAACACTGTTGCATAAAGACAATCCATGAAAAACCTACTTTTTTTAACCCATTTTCTATTCTTGTTTTGTAACCTCGCTGATAGCCAAGCGCAAAACTCTGACTGCCCCTA
>JBMYXW010000215.1:0-5781 GCA_049608825.1 Chitinophagales bacterium | reverse complement strand
AACCGACCGCATTCAACCCGTTTATAGCAGCACCGATAAAATGACCCGATTTTTTTTGGACAGCAAAGGCATTTACAAACTCATACAAATGCTTTTTACCAAAATAAAAGCAAGCGATTTGCCCGAAAACCTGCCTGAATCTATCCGAAAAACCCACCAGCTCATTCCTCGTTTTGAAGCCTACAAAAATATTCACTTACCTGCAAACCATACACACAGAAAACAGGCAGAACTCCGATTGAAGTTTGAAGAATTTTTCTTTATCCAAATCAAACTGGTACAGCAAAAAAACTACCGTCACCAAAAACTAAATGGTTATGTTTTTCCAAAACTGGCAGAATACTTTCATGGTTTCTACAAAAAATTACCCTTTGAACTGACAGGCGCACAAAAGCGGGTTTTGAAGGAAATTCGCAAAGATACTTTGGTCGGCAAACAAATGAATCGCCTGCTGCAAGGAGATGTTGGAAGCGGCAAAACGATTGTAGCTTTGATGACCATGCTCATGGCAATAGACAGTGGTTTTCAAGCTTGTATGATGGCTCCAACCGAATTATTGGCGCAGCAACATTTGAACAGTATTAGCCAATTTGTGGAAGGAGTAGGAGTGAAGGTCGATATCCTCACAGGTTCGGTCAAAGGTCGAGCGAGACGGAATTTATTAGAGAAATTGGAATTGGGGATGATAGATATTTTGGTCGGCACACACGCCTTGATTGAAGACCCTGTGGTATTTCAAAATTTGGGTATGTCAGTGATTGACGAACAGCATCGTTTTGGAGTCGCACAAAGAGCCAAACTTTGGGAGAAAAACGACAAACCGCCCCACGTTTTGGTCATGACCGCCACGCCCATTCCACGAACTTTGGCTATGACCGTTTATGGAGATTTGGATGTGTCGGTGATTGACGAATTGCCGCCTGGTCGAAAAGCTATCAAAACCATGCACTGGCGAGAATCCAAACGCCTACAAATGTTGGGTTTTTTGAAAAAAGAAATCGCCATTGGGCGACAAGTGTACATCGTCTATCCTCTCATCAATGAATCCGAAACACTGAATTACAAGGACTTGATGGATGGCTACGAAAGTATTCAGAGAGCATTTCCTCAACCCGAATACCAAGTGAGTGTCGTTCATGGGCAAATGTCGGGCTATGCCAAAGACGAGGAAATGATGCGTTTCAAAAACAAGGAAACGCAAATCATGGTGGCGACTACGGTGATTGAAGTGGGCGTAGATGTGCCGAATGCAACGGTCATGGTCATCGAAAGTGCAGAGCGTTTTGGTTTGGCACAATTGCACCAGCTTCGGGGGCGTGTCGGACGGGGCGGCAATCAATCTTACTGTATCTTGATGACTGGGAATAAATTGTCGGCAGGCGGGCGCAAACGTTTGGAAACAATGGTCGAAACGACGGATGGTTTCAAAATCTCAGAGGTGGATTTGCATCTTCGAGGCCCGGGAAATATTGAAGGTACGCAACAAAGTGGAGTTTTGAATCTTCGGATTGCAGATATTGTCAAAGACAATAAATTGCTGCAAGTGGCAAGAACGGCTGCTGCTAAGGTGATTGAAGGTGATTTTAGATTGGAAAAACCTGAGAATCAAAATTTGAAGCAATATCTTGAAAGTGGGGCGAATGATGAGAAAAGTAAATGGAGTCGGATTTCTTAGGTACTGAAGTGAGGCACGTTCAAGTTTCCAAACTTGAACGAAACCCTTGTAGCAAGTTTCATGGCTTGTGATTAGTTACAAATCGGGTAGCCCCAACGGGGGCGTGAGCAATAGCACAGAGCAACGCTCTGTGGGGCAAAATCGAATATTTACCAGCCCTGAAAGGGCGTAAGCAAACAAATCCATTGAAATGCACAAATCTTGACAACCGATTTGTAACGTATTCAATTTAAAAAAACTTGCTCCAACAATCTCAAAAACTGCTTTTTATAAGACTTTTTCGACTTCTCTCCCCAATCGTGTCGATTCGACAAATCACACAATTGAAGGTACAACAACAAACGATACAAGTAATTTTTTTGCTCGAATTCAGCAGAAAGTGGGTGTTTTTGTTGGTAATACGGGAGTATGTTTTGAGAAACTCCTTCAAAAGTCACAGGTTCACGAAAATCAAATTCAGGATCTCCTGCAAAACACCATTCAAAGTCCAGAATACTGGCAATGTGACCTTGGTTCACAATCATATTTCCCAAGTGATAATCGTTGTGTACCAAAACGGCTTGTTGAACAGTATCTAAAAGAGAAACTTGATTCTCAAATATTTGTCGAACTTGCTGATAATTTTTTTCTTCAAAAAGACCAAAAAGCTTAGTCCCTTCAATGGCTTCCTCCAATTTGTGACGCACACAATCGGACCATTTCTCAAATTGAAGTCCTTCACCATTCGGCAAAATTTCTCCAAACTTGGGAAACGTAACACCGTGAATTTGAGCCAATATTTCCCCCATTTCACCACAAAGTTGTTGCTGCATAGCTTCACCTTGCGCTTCCCAAACCTTATACAGTTCGTTTCCTGCTACTTTCTTGCAAATCAAAAAGTCGTAAGGTGAAACATCTCTATCCTCGTCCAATGCAACAACTTCGGGAACGAGAATCTTCCTTTCCTTCAATAGCCTCATCGCCATTTTCTCTCTCCTAAATTTGGGGATTTTGGGGTCACGTACATTGAAGCGAATCACAAAAGTATCATTGATAAACACACAGGGATTCACCATTCCCGATTGGGAATAAACGACTTGATGGATTTTGCCCAAAAGATGTTTACCGCAAATCTGCTGCAAAACACCCTTGTCAAAACGAATTCCCTTTAATACCTCACCCATTCCACGCCAATTTTACTGATGTTTTCCTTCAATAAATTAAAATCTGCCACCGTCACATTACCGTCCAAATTCACATCTCCCTCCAAATAATCGTTGATGATGCTGATTTGGGTCACGTAGAGATTGTAGTCTGCAACGGTAATCACTCCATTTCCGTCCACATCGCCTGCCGACATTCCATAGTTTCCACCGCCCAAATCCGCCAATTGACTGCTGCCACTCATGACCATTGAAGGGCCTGTGAAGTCGTGTGGGTTTGCCACAGTGAGACTCAAAAGATTGGCACTCATGATATCCAAGTGATTGCGGTGTCGCAAAACAATGTAGTAAGATTCCGAAGGATTGGCATTGGAGAAAGAAAGACCCATTTCACCCAGATTATCCATCAAATTGCCATTCGTGTCCACAAAAGCGACTTGCTTTTCCACACTGTTGTATTCACTGTCCAAAATTTCGACCAAAAGCCAATCCGTTGCATTCGCAGGGAAAGA
Organism: Chitinophagales bacterium; assembly: GCA_049608825.1. Classification (GTDB taxonomy): domain Bacteria; phylum Bacteroidota; class Bacteroidia; order Chitinophagales; family UBA2359; genus JAUHXA01. Next base: position 2,452 of record JBMYXW010000215.1, on the reverse strand, counting down.
GGTCAATGTGCTGCCATTGGTGTAGTTCCATGGAGCAGAATTATAAGGAGAATTTGAAGGGAGTAAAGTGTTGTTTTGTAGAGCATTGTCTTGCCAGTTTTGATTGGTCAATTTCCCTGCTCCTTCATCTGAGGCATCGCCAAAATAATCGGTGTAATACTGCTCTCCCCAAACGCCAATGAAACCATTTTGTACTGCCAAAATCACATCTTCTTGCAATGTCAAAATCTGCTTGAACATTGTCCAAAAAAGCGGTCGATAAATCATCGGTATTCACAAAGGAATCCAAAATATAGTGCCGCAAAATCACACTTGTTCGCACACTGTAATTTCCCTGCCAAGGGGTAAAAGCAGTTGTTCTTCGACTCTGCAAATCACTCAACACGAATGGCTCAAAATTGCTGGAATGACAGTCGTAAGGATGGTAAAATCCTCGGTCTGGATTCACAATGTCTTCGGTAGATTCGGTGTAGGTGATGGTTTCGGTTTGGGCAAATGATAGGATTGAAGTGGAGAAAAGTAGGAGGAGAATAATGTATTTTGGGATATTCATGTTTGGTATAATTTATGGCTTATTGTTGGTTAACGAATGGAGTAATTTAAGGTTTTGAGGTGACATCTTGGAGTGAAACGAAAAGGTGTAATCTCAAAACCGACTATAGACCTAAGCCCGATGGCAAGATGTCACTTTTTCATGCTTCAAAGATTACACCTTACCATCTAACGAAAATATTATTTATTGCCATTTTAAAGTTTTGAGTTTGCATTTGAGCTTGAATTTCCTTACTTCTTCAATCCCAATTCCTCCCGCAAGACCCTATCCTTCAAGGAGTGTTTGTTCCAATAGTCCGACAAAATGGTGTGCGTTCGTTTTGCAGTCGTCGTCAACATTTCACCACCAGCCCAAACGGGAGCTTTGTAAATCTCTTGAAAACCTTGAATCGTATAAGGGGCAACGTTTTCATAAACAATCTTCAAGGTGCGGTTGTGTTCGGGATAAATCAATTGGTACTCCATCAATTCTTCCCCTTCAAATTCTTCACCGTCATACAAATCCAAAAGCGCATCCGCTTCAATCGCTCGCAAACTCTTGTGTCCCAAACGGCTAAACAAAATGCTGCTGACAATTTCGATTCTACCCAAAGGCAAATTCTTGGGATTGATGCGAATGATGTTCCATATTTCATCCTCCAAATGGGGAGCTTTCAATTCAGTTGTTTGGTCGCCATCTGCTTCAAAATAAGAGAAACTTTTGACATCATATCTCTTACCTTCTGTCCAGTTGAGTTGGGTAAAAACGTGTCCACACCACTCTTGTACCGAATTGGTGATTTTCAAGCATCTATCTGTTTTATAGTCATCTACTGGAGTAAATACAGAGGTCATGGCAGAATAATCGTAAACGCCTGTTGGAAATTCACGAATCAAATTTAACTTCAAAATATTGATAGCCTTGTCTTTATTTGCCTCATTGTCCAGCTTCACCTGTATGTCAGTACGAAAATCTTCGGTCACAAAAACCATCACCGCATCCCCTTCGTGAATCTCTCCATAACGAGCTTGCTGCAATTCAAAACGGCTGATTTCCGCTTTGCCTTGGTACCAATACTCGTCCAAAGTGTTTTCTTCAATGTCTAATGTGTTGATCTTTGCGGGTTTGGATGAATAAGAATTGCAGCTTACGAATCCTGTGAAAAGGCTGCTGCTGAGAATGAGAAAAAGGGAAAGTAGGAATTTCATGTACCGTAGTGTTTGTTAAAAAAAATGACCGCAAAATTACAATTAAAACGCTTCCAACTTATTACCCTGCTGACTAAACTTTTGTCGCCCAAAACCCTTACAAACAAAGAAAAAATAGTTTAACATAGGTGTTTTGATAAATGATTGATTCAAAATCATTCAAAATTCACCATTCAAAATTATTTATGTACGATTATATCCTTGCAGGAGGTGGATGCGCTGGCTTGAGTTTGGTTTATCACTTACTTCAATCGCCTCTTTCTCAGAAAAAAATATTGATTGTTGACCGTTCACCCAAAACGCAAAACGACCGAACTTGGTGTTTTTGGACGAATAAGTCCACTTTATTTGATTCCATTTTGAAGGGTTCGTGGCGGCAATTGGAGTTCAAAAGTGCTGATTGGAGGCATACTTTTGACTTGGGAGATTGGCGGTACAATCGGGTGAAGGGAATTGATTTTTATAATTTCATCCTACCACAATTGCAGCAGCAGCCGAATATTGATTTTGTTTTTGGGGAAATTGAAGAGGTAGATGGAAATGATGAAAAGGCTTGGGTGGAGGTGAATGGTCAAAAATATACAGGAGATTGGTTGTTTGACAGTACTTTTTCACGGTCTATTTTGGAGAATGAAAAGAATGAAAAAAAGCACCATTACATCTTGCAGCACTTCAAAGGCTACGTTATCAACAGCTCCAAAGCCATTTTCAA
>JBMYXW010000214.1:0-5806 GCA_049608825.1 Chitinophagales bacterium | reverse complement strand
GTGATTGGAAACAAGTCTTGGTTTTTACGAGAACCAAACACGGTGCAAATCGCTTGTGTCAGAAAATGGAAAAGAAAGGCATTACAGCAGCAGCGATTCATGGCAATAAAAGTCAAGCTGCAAGAACACGGGCTTTGGCAAACTTCAAAAAAGGGCAGGTTCGAGTATTGGTTGCCACGGATATTGCAGCTCGTGGATTGGATATTCCTTTATTGCCGCATGTCATCAACTTTGAATTACCCAACATTGCAGAAGCGTATGTGCATCGAATCGGGCGAACAGGGCGAGCGGGTGCAAGTGGTGAGGCCATTTCGTTGGTGAGCCACGACGAACGTGATTATGTTCGAGGGATTGAACGTTTGTTGGGTGAAAAATTGGAGCAGGAAGTAATTGAAGGTTTTGAGCCGAGTGAGAATCCACCTCCACCAAAGTCCCAAAATTCGAGTGGAAGATCTTCAAGAAAACCCCGTCCTAAGAATGGAAGTGGTAATGGAAATCGAAGAAACTTCAATAGAAGACCTAAACGATATAGTAAGAGTACTCGGAAGGCAGAGGATTGAGATAAATATTTTTGTATTCATTAAACCTTCCCCACAAACTCCAACAACTGCTTATGTGCCTGTTTCACTATATGAATATGGTCAAAAACAAGCAAAACACACAAAAGTTTCTTTATTTGGAAACTTTTGTGTGAATTTGAATGTATCAAAACAACCATTACAATAATTATGGAGTCAAAATTTGAAGTAGTATTTTTAGACGATGCAATAGATTTCTTAGAGAGTCTTGATGAAAAAACTATAACGAAAATAATTTACAATATTGATAAATCCAGATATTCAAATGACCCCCAATTATTTAAAAAACTAACAAGCCTGATTTGGGAATTTAGAACCGTATATCAAAGAAAGCAATACCGATTATTAGCGTTTTGGGATAAAGAAGATGAAAACGAAACTTTGGTTATTAGTACTCACGGTTTTGTAAAGAAAACAAACAAGGTAGCGAAAAAAGAAATCGAAAAAGCAGAAAACTTACGGAAAAAGTATTTTGACAAATAGCTAAACTCTTAAAAATGAATACACTAACATTAGGACAAATCAAAGATAAGTTTATTGGACAGAAAGGAAGTCCTAAAAGAGAAGAGTATGAATTAAATTTAAAAATGGATTTGATAGGAGAAATGATAAAAAAAACGAGGCAAGAAAGAAACTTAACACAAGAGGAGCTAGGAAAATTAATTGGTGTTCAAAAGGCACAAATATCTAAGCTAGAAAAAGGAACAAAAAACGTTACAATAGCAACCATATTGAAAGTCTTTCAAGCATTGAAAGCAAATGTAAAATTCAAAGTTGAATTAGAAGATTATGCAGCTTCATGAAATTACAATGTCACCCTCCACTCACAAACTCCTCCAACTCCAACAACTGTTTGTGCGCCTGTTTGACCGTATGAATATGGTCAAAAACCAACAAAAAATACTGTTTGCTTTGCTTGAAATAAGCATTATTGCCAGCAAACTGAGCATATTTGAGAATGCTCGCAAAAATTGGAGTTTGATAGTAAGGGGAAGACTGATTGGAAACAAAATAACCCCTTAGTTTTTTCTTTTTGAAGACAATGCGCTCAAAACCCAAACGTTTGGCAACCCATCGAAGTTGAACAGCCTTCAATAATTCCTTGACAGGAGGAGGCAAAGGACCAAACCTATCCTTGAGGTTTTTGGCAAATTCCTTTAGTTTATCTTCTGTTTCGATGTTGTCGAGTTCTGTGTACAATTGTAGGCGTTCGTCCACACTGTTTACATAGTCATCGGGAATCAAAATCTCCAAATCGGTATCAACTTGACAATCTTGAACAAACTCCTTCTTTTCGATGATTTCCTCTTGAAAAACCTCCTTGAAGTCCGTTTCCTTCAATTCCTGAATCGCTTCCTGCAAAATTTTTTGGTAAGTATTGAAGCCAATATCTGCAATAAAACCGCTTTGCTCTCCGCCCAATAAATTACCCGAACCACGAATATCCAAATCCCGCATCGCTATTTTGATACCACTTCCCAAATCCGCAAATTCTTCAATTGCCTGCAAACGCTTGCGAGAATCGTCGGACAAAGAAAAAATCGGTGGAGAAATGAGGTAACAAAATGCCTTTCGATTCGACCGCCCAACACGCCCACGCAACTGATGTAAATCACTCAATCCAAAAAAATGTGCATTGTTGATAATCATGGTATTGGCATTGGAAATATCCAAACCCGCCTCCACAATATTGGTCGAAACAAGAACATTGAACTTGCCTTCAATAAATGCCAGTAGTTTCTCCTCCAAAGTCTTGTTGTCCAATTGACCATGTGCCATATCGACATCCGCATCAGGACAAAGATTCTTAATCATCACCATCACATCCTTCAAATCCTTTACCCGATTGTGGATAAAAAACACCTGTCCACCTCTATAAATTTCATAGTTAATCGCCTCTCGAATCTTCTCATTCTCAAAGCGAATCACCTCCGTTTCGACAGGTTGACGGTTGGGCGGTGGTGTGCGAATGACCGACAAATCACGGGCATTCATCAGCGAAAATTGAAGCGTTCGGGGAATCGGTGTTGCAGTCAAAATCAGCGTATCGACATTCACTTTCAAGCTCCGCAATTTTTCCTTTGCCGCCACGCCAAATTTTTGTTCTTCATCAATAATCAACAAGCCCAAATCTTTGAATTTGACCGCTTTACTGAGTAAGGCGTGCGTTCCGATGATAATGTCGACTTTGCCTTCAGCGAGTTTGGCTAAGGTTTCTTTCTTTTGCTTGGAAGTTTTGAAGCGGTTGAGGTAGTCCACCTTTGTAGGGAAATCTCGGAGACGCTCCCGAAAAGTTTGGAAGTGCTGCAATGCCAAAATCGTAGTCGGTACCAAAATCGCTACTTGTTTGTTGTCTGCTACCGCTTTGGCTGCTGCCCGCACTGCAATTTCCGTTTTACCAAAACCCACATCCCCACAAACCAGCCTATCCATCGGGTTTTCTTTTTCCATATCCGCCTTCACATCCTGTGTAGCAGACAGTTGGTCGGGCGTATCTTCATAGATAAATGAAGCCTCCAATTCGGTTTGCATATAGGTATCGGGCGCAAACGAGAAGCCCTTACTTGCTTTTCGCTTGGCATAGAGTTTTATCAAATCGGCTGCAATGTCTTTGATTTTTCGCTTGGCTTTGCGCTTCACAGCCGCCCACGCATCCGAACCCAATTTGTTGATTTTGGGCTTTTTGCCATCTCGCCCCACATACTTCGCCACCTTGTGCAAAGAATTGATATTCACATACAAAATATCCTTGTCTTTGTACAAAATCCGCATCACCTCCTGCATCTGACCATTGGATTCTATCTTCTTCAAACCCGTATATTCGCCTACTCCGTGGTCGATATGCGTCACATAATCCCCAGGCTTCAATTCCTTCAAAAGCTTCACGCTCATCGCCTTCTTCTTGGAATATCCTTCCTTGACTTGGTACTTGTAGAAGCGTTCAAAAATTTGGTGGTCGGTATAACAGGCGATTTTCAAATCCAAATCCAAAAAACCCTGATGGATACTTTTGGCAATGTAACTCACCTGTACATCCTCACCAATATCTTCAAAAATACTCTCAAATCGTCGAATCTGACGGGCTTGTTCTGCAAAGATGACATTCTGAATCCCCTCTTGGTCATTGTTTTGAAGGTCTTTGATGAGCAACTGAAAATTCTTGCTAAAAATAGGCTGCGGATAAGCTTTGTATTCTAAAGTCTCGACCTCATTTCCTTTTCTACCCAAAAAAGCGTGTAGCCCAAATTCGATAATCGAGAAATCCAATAAGTCGTGCAACAACTGCTCGGAATGAACAAAACTATTCTCCTCCGCACTCCCAAAAATCATGCTTTCTTCGGTCAGTGTCACGCCTTTTTCCTTCAATTCTTTGGCGATGGCAAGGGCTTTGTCGTAGCATTTTTGGTTGATGCCCAAGACTCCTTCCATATCTTTGACCCAAATCGTGGTATTGCTCGGCAACAATTTAAAGAAAGAGGTTTTGTCCTTGCCATCGAATTGGGTTTGGATATTGGGGACGATGGTGACGTGGTTGATTTTTTTGGTGGACAACTGCGAAAGTGGGTCAAAAACTCGAATGGATTCTATCTCTTCACCAAACAATTCGACTCGATAAGGCAGGTCATTCCCAAATGAAAAAATATCTGCAATGTCCCCCCTCACCGAAAACTGCCCTGGCTCATACACAAAATCGGTATGCACAAATCCACAATCAACCAAGAGTTCGATGATGAAATTGACATCCATGCTTTCCCCCATTTTCAGGTGGATGATTTTTTCGTCCAATGCTTTGTGACTCACCAACTTTTCAAACAATGCTTGTGGATAGGTCACCAACAATTCACCTGTGGTTTCGCTCGCTATCAGTCGCCCCAAAGTTTCGGTTCGGAGCAGCACATTGTTTTTGTTGATTTCCTCAAACTTGCCTGGTTTTTTGAAGGAATCGGGAAAAAAGAGGATGTCTTTTTTGTCGAGGATATTTTTGAGGTCGTTCTGAAAGTAAGCCGCTTCTTCTTTGTCTTGCAGTATAAAAACGTGGTTTTGAGGAGCTTTCTTGTAAATCGCTGCGGCTAAAAATCTATCCATCGAACCCGTCAAGCCCTTCAAATGTAGCCTTGCATCGGCCAATACTTCAATGGAGGCGAGGATTTGTTCGGTGCGCTTGTCACGCATGTAATACTGCAATAGTTTTTCTAAATTCATGAATCTTTGTGAGGAATTGCGAAATAGTGTGATGGCGAAATGATGCTGGTTTGAGGAGGTAAAGTTAGTGATAAAAATGGTAAAAGGAGCGTAACAAACTCAATCTCAATCTTCAAATGCAAACTCAAAAATAGCTTTGGATTTGAAGGATGTAGAATAAGGATTTGTCGCAGTTTGGTTTAACGATTGAAGCAGGGAAAGGTTTGACCGACTTTGTGATATTGCCCACAATTATTATGTTTGTAGTCAACAGAATTAAAGAAAAAACTGATTGAATTCAATCGTTCATAGGGTCTCTCATTATTTGTAAGAACTTACTTACAAATCTAAGGCTTATTAGCATGGTAAATGATACAATAAAAAATTGGAGTGTTAAGACAATTTTTAAATAATAAGGAGTCAAGCCAATAGCTGATATAAAAAAACTGCCCATTATCATTATTACCACTACAAAATGGGCTAAAATTGTATTTGATAAATAACGTTCTATTCTACCAAAGTTTCCAGAACTCTTTACGAATCGTACCCTGCGTGATTCAACTGAATGAAGAAGAGTTGTTACTGCTAAGAAAAAACCCGCCAATGATATACTAGCTCTTAAAGCATAATCAAAAAATTTTGAAGTACGCATAAGAATGTCTTCTGCAGGCATTAGCTTATAAAATGCAAATGTTAGAATGACTGCAAATAAAAATGGGTGATACTTTTCATAAAATAAACTATAATTCATTAGAATCTGTAAGTATTATAAATTTCTTCACGTCGCAGACTATGTCGCTGAAATGGTAAGACAGGATTTGGTGGAGCGCTACGGAAGTGGCGCCTACAGCGATGGCTACATCGTGACCACCACCGTCGAGAGTCGCATGCAAACAGCTGCCAGAGACGCCCTGCTGAGTGGGCTCATGACATATGACCAGCGGCACGGGTGGCGAGGCCCAGAGCGGCAGCTACCTCCCTTGGAAGACGAATCACAGAGCGATTTAAAACAGAAGTGGCGTGCAGCGCTGGCCGATATGCCTGTG
>JBMYXW010000213.1:0-5843 GCA_049608825.1 Chitinophagales bacterium | reverse complement strand
GTACCATCACTGATTATTAGATTTTTTTTAAACGGCGACAATTTGGGATTCAAAAAATCACTTTAAGTAATCAGACAAAAATAATTTAACCTAAAAAAAAATTGGTGACTGACTGATTGTTAATTCATTCAAAATTTATCATTCATCATTCAAAATTGTAAGAGTACTTATTACTGACTAAAACTTATAACACCCTGTTCTCTTACTCCCTCCAATACTTCCATCTCCCAATTGTAGCCCAACCATAATGCCCAAAAAGAAGTAGCCATCTTTGTAGTCTGCTCCTCCCCTTTCTGTTCCTTCTTCCATAAACCCATCGTTGCCTGTCAATTCGCCTGAACGATCGGACAAAGTCACTGCCAATTCTCCATTTGCAGCCAAGAGTTGAGAACGATTGGGATAGACTGTGCTTACATCATCTAAATAGTCGGTGAAAGTTTTGCGGTAGCCCATTTCGATACCCCAAACCAGTGAATTTTTGGTATGAAACTGAAAACCTCCGCCTACAGGAATCGACAATTGTACCCGATTGTATTTTCGCTCACCGCCAAAAACCGTTCCCTGTCCTTCTGTTCCCAAAGGCTGCAATTCTACCCACTCTCCTTCATAATTGGCTTCTGGATTGAAGCGAAAACCTGCAATTCCTACAAAAATATACGGATCAAAGGCTCGTTTTCCGCCCAACAAATGTCCCATCAATTGAAAACTTCCCTCAAGGATTGACGACTGAAAACTTAAATTTCGGGCTTGAAGTTGAACATCTTTGTTATTGGTATCACTCCCCGAAATGTTGCCGTATATCAATGAAGCTCTGAATGAAAGATAGGGGTGCAAACCGATTTGACCATAAGCCCCCACAGCAGAATGTGTCTCATTCAGTTGTACCACATTTGGCACCAAATCTCCTACATAGTTGGATGCTCCCAAAAAGACTCCTATTTGGTGGTTTTGGGCGTGGGAAGACGGAAGGAAAAAGAGTAAGAATAAAAATGCAAAATAAAATTTAAAGTATCTGAATGTCATTTTGTTAATTCTAAATTAAGATCTTATTTTTTGTAGAGTCAAACATTTGTCTTGATATAAAAAGCCTTTCCACTAAAAAAGCAAAAAGGCTGTCTTTCAATTTCTTGAATTTGAATTTAAATTTTGATTTTCTCCTTACCTCCCTTCCTCAGGAAGCACATTCAACTCAAAAAACTCATCTAATTTTGGTAAAATAATGATTTCGGTACGGCGGTTGATGCCTCGGCTATAGACCGAATCATTGCTCGTTTTGGGAACATATTGAGAGCGTCCACCTGCGGTCATTCGGCTTGGCAATACGCCATATTTGTTTTGAAGGATTCGCACCACAGAAGTAGCTCTTTTCACACTCAAGTCCCAATTGTCCATCACACAGCTATTGGAGATAGCCACATTGTCGGTATGACCTTCCACCAAAATATCCAGTTCTCGGTGATCATTCACCACTTTCGCAATTTTGGACAATACCTCATGCGCCCTCGGCAAAACATTGGAACTGCCCGAATTGAAGAGCATCTTATCTGAAAGCGACACATAAACCACGCCTTTTTTGACTTCAATATTTACATCCTCATCATTGATGTCGCCAAGTGAACGTTTGAGGTTCATAATTAAAGCCAAATTGGTCGAATCTTTGCGGTTAATACTTTTGTTGAGATCTTCAATATATCCGCTTTGTTGGTTGATGGCTTCCAATGATTTTTTGATGCTTTCTGCCCCTGTTTTGCTGATAATGGACAAATCCGACATCTGATTCAACAAACCTTCGTTGGTGGTTTTCACAAAATCCAACTGCTCATTCATTCCATCAACTTTTTCTTGTTCGTTTTTGAGTGCCTCTCTACACAAATCCAAGTCTCGTTGAACCACTTGAATGTTACTACGCAGAGCTTCTTTTTCCTGCTCCAGTTTTTGGGTTTTGTTGATACAATCAGCTTTGTATTCATTGAGTTCAGATTGAATGGCTGCCATCTTCTTTTTGGAACAAGAACTCAATGTAAACAATAGAATGGCAGAGAATAAAAGGATATTCTTCATGGTGGGTTAGATTTTTTGATAATGTTAAAAATGAATTAATTCTTTAAGTTCGGAAGTCTTTTTTTATTTCCGAAATTTTCAGCTAACTTTTTGGTATATTTAATAATTTGATGTAAAAATAAAAAGACGACATCTCCTCCATTCTTACGGAGATGGCATCTTTTTATTTTTCTTGGAATCAGATCTGGGATGAAGACTTTTGAAGTTTATCCTTTAAGGGGTATTTGATTTTCATTACAATCAAGAGTCTTTAAAACGAAACTTCAAGAGTCTAAAGTAGGGTTGAAGATTACTCCATGTTACAATAAAACCTCCTTCCGTACCACTTCAAAACCACCATCTTCCTCAAAATAATTCATGTGGTGACAAATAGCCTCTCGGATTTCGGGTTTGGGAGCATTGAAGTGATGAATACCCTTGATGCTATCTACCCCAACGACCAAATCATTCGCTTGGCTTCCATAGAATGTTTTGCTTATAATATTCAAGGATTTATTTATTATTTTCTTGACATATTCATCCGTCTTATCGAGGTATTTTGCCAAATCCCCTGCGATAATCGTGTATTTCGTATCGGGTTGTTGGGTTTTGTGAAGTTTGGGAATAAACTCGCCTTTTGTCCTCATTTCCTCCAAAGTAAGAGTCAAAGTTTTACTTCTCGTCAATGCGCCTACTATAAGAGCTGGAACAGCAAAACCCAAGTTAATCGCCAGCGTACACAAACCCAAAAACATATTTCGATAAGCCGTCACTTCCGAAACATTCGACCCATTGTTGGGCGTGCCACACAGATACAAATGACGAACCATTTTGTCGCCCCCCAATTTTTCAATCATATAGCGAGAAACCAAACCGCCCATTGAGTGCGCCACAATATCCAGTTTTTTGTCAGTAGATTGGAGCAAACCCAAATCATGCACGAGTTTGTTGTAGAGTACATCCGCTGTTTCTATTATCGAAGTATTGAGGTTTTCGTAATCAAAAGTCAAAATCAAATCGTACTTTTCCGAATCTTGAGCCACCCGAAAAGCTTCCGCCATCTGCTCAGTATCACCAATGATTCCATGTATCAACAACAAAACACTGCTCGCATTGTCCACCACCGCCTTGACTCCATCTCCACTTCGTTCTGCTGTGCCATCATCGTGGTAAATCACCTTCCGCAGCATTTGGGTTTGTTTGTCCCATTTCATAAACTTGAAAAAAAGCAATTTCAATGCTTTGCCAACGCTTCGAGTAGGCTGGTCGGGATAGGCGATGTCGGGAATTTCTTCAATGACAATTTTGGTACTGCTGCCATCCTCTGCTTCAATTGCATTTCCAATCGGCACAATTATGTCGTTGTCGTAGGTAAAAGACAAAATCATTTCGTCCGCTTCGGTAGCCACATTGACATCAATCTCCAAAGGCTGTTCTTTGAGTGCTTCCTCGCCCGATATTCCATTCAAAACCAACACGTTTCCATTGTTGCCGTGCTCTGCTCCAAAAGACAACAATTCCCCCTTTTGGCGTGAAAAAACATTGGCTGCCATCTCATCAAACTCATCCACACTTCGACTATTCGTTTGGGCAGCTACCAAGCCTATATTGGCTTCAAAACGGGGATGACCACCTATCACCAATCTCTGTTTGTCACCAACAACTGTGGGCGTTTCTGTCACCTTATGCTTGCGGTTCAATAGACGAATGTGAATCGTTTTGGTCAGCCAATCTTTGGAGAGCAGTCGGTAACGGTGTGAACGGCTTGATTTTCGAGGATCTTCTTTGATTCTTCCTATTTCAACGGGCATTTGCTCCAATAAAAAATCCTTGATGGGTTCGGTACTTACAATCAATTTGAATACATCGTGGTACTCTTCTTCTTCCTCCAAAAACAAAAAGTCGTATCTTCCTTTTCCCCAAAGAATAATTTCATTTGAATCTTTGTCGACAGGTTCGTTTCGATAGACTTCAATGCCAAATTCTTCCGAAAAATAGACCAATGCAAAGTACAATTTTTGCCTACTAAAATGCTGTGCCTTCAATACAATTTTGACCTCTCCATCGTTTACATTTTTGTCGGAATAAAAGGTGAAATATTGTTCGTGTTCGGCAGAATCTTCTATATCATCGTCTGAATGTATGACTGTTTCGCCCTTTTCCTTCAATTCTTTTTTGTAAGCCTTTTTATATTCCACATCAGATTCCAACTTTTTACCTTCTCCATCGGTCAAAATAAAATCTATCTTACTGGCATCTAATTTTTTGCTTTGATTTTGCAGTACCACACCATTTTCCCACCGAGAGATTTTTCCGACCAAATCAACTGTAAACTTTACATTGTTGTCGAAAGAATCGTTTTCGTAGCCTTGAATCAGTTGATGGGTGTGATTGAAGTAGGTGTAAATCCCTGTTTCTTTTACTTCAATGTTGTACTTTGTGCCTCTTGGCGAATCGGTAAACGCTATATTCAAAAAGTCTTTTTCTTTAGCTTTGAATCGCTTGACACTTTTGGGTTCTCCATGCAAATGAATCAACATTTTTGGGGTAGGTAGGCTGACGGGCATAGCATAGTAGCCCGACATATTGCGGTGGGTAAAACTCAGATTCAAATTGGTTCGTTCGGGAAAAACAGCTCCCGCTTTTGCGTAACCCAAAAATTCGGTTTCATCTCGTTTTGAGAATATTTTGAACTGTGGTACACAGGTTCCACTCGTGTCCAAACCATCCATTGCCCCATAATTGACCACCCATTCACCATCTTCTCGATATACTTCTCGTTTATCCACATCTGCCATGTCTCGCCCATCCAAAAACTTGCTGTGTGCATTAAAACGACTATAAGTTTCAAACTGTGGAGTCTGTTTATCTACTTCGTTTACAATCCGAATTCGGCACTTCAAATATAGATTGGCATAGCTGATATCGCCCGTTTTGTGTTCGCCCAAAGTCTTTAGCAAAGTTGTTGTAAATAAGCCTGTGTGCATTTTGGTTTCACGAGCATACTGCTTTCGGTCACAAGCCGCTAAGAGGATATGTTTGGAGGTCGGAATGACAACTTCATCGTTTTCAGCCAATTGTTTTTGGTAATCACCGATGTAGGTTTCAATCGGTCTGGTATCTCGCCTGTCATAAGTTTTTCTAATTGCACCCATCCGAGAACCATGTCCTGGACGAGTGCCAGAACCCGAATGACAACAATCCAAGACAATGACTACATGCGCTCCTTTTGCAGCGACTTCCGAAATCAGTACCGCCAATTCTTTGTCTGCCAAGTCGTGTCCACCTTTTTGTCGGCTATCGTAACAAACCAATGTTTCTTCCTTTCCTTCGGGGAAAAAGGGTCTAAATCCTTCGGCTGCCACTTCTCTCGCTCCATGTCCGCTGTAATGAAAAAACACAACATCCCCTTTTTTAGCCTTTGCAGTGAGGTGATTTCGGAAAGTCTCAATGATGTTTTGATAGCTAGCATTTTCGTTTATCAAACATTCAATGTCTCGATTTTCTTTGTCAAAACGGCTTTCTAAATAGGTTTTGATGTTGACGACATCGTTAACACAGCCTTTGAGGTTGGATACTTTTGGGTGATTGTAGTTGTTGATACCGACCAGAAGAGCATAGAGTTTTTTTATCATAACTGTAGGGTTTGGGGAGATTTTATTTGGAATGTTTTATTGTTAAATTGTTGAAATCCATTAATAGTTTTACGATTGAGGCAAAAAGTGATTTTTTATTCAGGTTCTTTGACAATTTTTGTGGTATTAATGCTGGTACAGCAAAAACTAAATAAAGGGTAGCTCGTG
>JBMYXW010000212.1:0-5866 GCA_049608825.1 Chitinophagales bacterium | reverse complement strand
TTTGATGGCATCAATCAACAAACTGCAAATCCAAATCAGAAATATAGAGACGAATATTTTGTCTTTTTTGAAAAACAGGTGGTAAACACCATAAGTGAATCCACCGACACAACCCATTGTGACCGTATCCTTTAGCAAGCCCGAACCCCAAAAGAAAACGGAAGGAATAAAAAATACGGCAATTGCCATTGTATCTTTGGCATTTGGATAAATATCTACAAAAACGGTGTACATCAACCACAAACCTGCAAAAGACAAAGTTGCAAACAAAAGATTTAAAACCCAAAAACTATTGCCACAGAAGAAGCCCAAAAGTGTTGCGATTCGGACGACCATATAAGTGTTTTCACCACTGTAATAGGGAATTTTGTCAGATAATTCAGAAAGTCTTAGGTCATAAGTGTTGGCTTCAATTGCCCACAGTTTGAAGCCCAATGTGGGAGATTCTTCTATGATTTCGGAGAGGATTACGGCTGATTCGTGATACACAAAAGCATCACCCATGCCACCATAATAAAAGGAATAAATGGCACAAAAAAACAATGCTCCGAAGATTTTGAAGCCCAAACCTGCTAGTATATACTTTCTCCCAATATGGTGTTTGTAAACGGTTTCTCGAAGGATAAATGCCGTTATCAAAATCACCACAATAAAAATGGGCAGCAATATAGCGTCTAAAAAGGTCATTCTAAGTACTTAACCAATTTTGAATATTGAATGATAAATTTTGAATAAAAAAGATTTTTAAATTCATGTTGTTGTCTATTTCAATGTTTGATGTAAGGCAAACTAAAATATTAAATTTAAATCGCTCGCTTACAAAGTATTGTTTGAATTTGCATTTGAGTTTTTTATTTGAATTTGCTTGAGTCCTGCATACTTGGCAACATCAACCAATGAAGGCCTAAAGATAAAGGTTTCTGTTTAGCCTTTGCTTATCCTTCCACAAAATCCAACATTGAAGTGGAAGATGAAAATCATAAATCCACATCCAATTTTCGCAACAGATTACCAATCAAAGATTTACTGCTCAATCCTACCTCATATCGAATCCCATAAAAGAAAGAATTTTTGAGGTCAAAACTTTCCACTTTTTGCCGTCCATCCCAAAAGGTGATGTTGTTGTTTAGGAGCGTTCCGATTTCCATTTTTAGGCGAGCCTTTTTAGAGAGTTTGTATTGAACCGTTGAAGTCGCTTGTAGGTAAGTGGCAGATAAATGCAATCTATCCCGCACATTCTCGTCAAAAAAGAACTGCTGATTTTCAAAACCCGTTTCAAAACCACTTAGTGTGGCAGCAAGCGTAACCCGAATTTTTTTGTCTTTCTTGTAAACCAGCTTGGCTTGATAAGGCAAAATCAACTGCAAATGAAAAAGAGGCGGCAAACTGATACTCGTTCCTGCAAAGGGAACAGGCAAAACCTTGTTGTTGCGATAGTGAATCGCAATACCATAATAACTCATAGAAGCCAGTTTGGTGAGTTTGGCTCGACCAATGAAACCTGTAAAACGGGTTTTTAAATTTTTAAAAGTTGCTGATTCTTCGGAAAAAGATAGGTTGGCATTGTAGAAAATAATGCCCAATTCAGGGCGGATATGAACCCCTTCAATTCCAGTATTGAAGTAATAAGCAGTGTGATTGTCTTGGTCAAAACTCAAGGAAGTATTGCGAACACCGCCTCCCACATTCCACAAGATTTGATAAGCAGTGACATCCACTGGAACAGTCTCCAAAAGTCCTTTTAGACCTTTGGTTGCCACCTTGAAAATATTCTTCAATTTACCCAAATTCAAATCGAAGCCTACTCGCCCTTTGATGGGAATACTTGCCTGTAAACCCAGTGCATTGCTACCAAAACTCAAACTGTCCAAATCCTTCAATTGACTATCTGCTTGCCATTCTCCAAGCCCTGTTAGATGTGGGCGGAAAAAATGGTGAATTTCTCGAATGCCAAGGCTTTGGGCTTCGAGCATTGAAGGTATAGATAAAAATAATAGGTATATTAGGAATCTTTTCATGCTTCTAAAATAGGGATAATTCGCAGAACTACCACGTATAAAAATTATTCCTATGTTTTGATACAAAACATTTTGTCAAAATGGTCGAATCATCGTCACATTTTCATCATCCGCCGAAGGTCCATACACTGCTGGAAGTGGAATGTCCAACATTCTTAGGTAAACGCCCAATTGTGCTCGGTGATGTACCAAATGATTCATACAGAAGATTCTGGCGACCTGTTTTTTGGGTAAAACGAACAGCACATCCTCACCATAGGTCATCGACCACTCTTTTTCCCATTCCACATCTTCAACTTCCGACAAAGCTTTTTTTGCCCCTGCCAACAATTCATCAAAGTAGGTCAATAGTTCCAGAGTAGATTGGATGTTTTTTGGCTCAAAATTCATGAAATCCAAGCGATTGTCTCGCACACAAGAAGTCCACCAGGCGGTGATTTCGGCAACGTGAATCGCCAAACGCCCCAGTTTTTCGGATTTTTCGGCTGGGCTAAAATCCTTTTTATCAAATGGAACACGCTCCAAATACCTCCTCGTTACTTCCGACTCCAATACCAATTCCTTCAAAAATTCTTGCCCTGTGGTCATATTGATTGATTTTTTTGATTTAAAAGCACAATTGGTTTTTTGAACAAAAAATCACAACTCCAACTTCAAGAACTCTCCTGTGTAACTCGTTGGATGCTCTGCTACTTCTTCGGGCGTACCCTTACAAACCATATTGCCGCCTTTTGAGCCGCCTTCTGGGCCCATGTCAATGATGTGGTCAGCCACTTTGATGACATCCATATTGTGTTCAATCACCATCACTGTATTCCCCTTATCGACCAACTTCTGCAAGACAATCAACAACAATCGAATATCTTCAAAATGAAGTCCAGTCGTGGGTTCATCCAAAATATACATCGTCTTACCCGTGTCTCGTTTGCGAAGTTCAGAAGACAATTTCACACGTTGCGCCTCACCACCCGAAAGCGTAGTTGCTTGTTGTCCAAGCGTAATGTAGTTCAAACCTACATCTTGCAAAGTTTTCAACATGCGGTAAATTTTCGGCATGGGTTCAAAGAACTGAGTCGCTTCTTCCACGGTCATATTCAGTACATCCGAAATAGATTTGCCTCGATAACGTACCTCCAAAGTCTCTCGATTATAGCGTTTGCCGAGACAGGTTTCACACTCCACATACACATCAGGCAAGAAGTTCATTTCAATCACCCTCATTCCCCCTCCATGACAAGTTTCGCAGCGACCGCCTTTCACATTGAAGGAAAAACGCCCTGGTTTGTAGCCCCTAATTTGGGCTTCGGGCAATTGACTGAATAGGGTTCTGATTTGCGTGAAAACGCCAATATAAGTGGCCGGATTGGAGCGAGGAGTTCGTCCAATAGGCGATTGGTCGATTTCGATTACCTTGTCCAGATGCTCCAAACCTTCAATGCTTTTGTACTCCAAAGGTTTTTTGACCGAGCGGTAAAAGTGTTGATTCAGAATGGGATAGAGTGTTTCGTTGATGAGTGAAGACTTGCCGCTACCCGAAACACCTGTTACGCATATAAATTTGCCAAGTGGAAATTCAAAATCCAAATTGCGGAGATTGTTGCCTTTCGCACCCTTCAATACTAATTTTTTGCCATTGCCTTTGCGCCTTTCTTTTGGTACTGCAATCTTTCTGTCACCATTGAGGTAGGCAGTCGTCAGTGTACCTTTTGTTAGGAACTCCTTTGGAGGTGCAGCAGCTACGATTTCGCCACCATGTTTGCCCGCACCAGGGCCAATGTCGATTACATAATCGGCTGCCAACATGATGTCTTTGTCGTGTTCGACCACCAAAACGGTGTTGCCCGTTTCTCGGAGTTCTTTGAGGGCTTCAATGAGGCGTTGATTGTCTCTTTGATGGAGTCCGATGCTGGGTTCGTCCAATATATAGGTGATTCCTACGAGCTTAGAACCAATTTGTGTAGCCAATCGAATGCGCTGTGATTCTCCACCCGAAAGACTGCGAGAAGGGCGATTGAGTGTCAAATAGTCCAAACCGACATCCAATAAAAATCCCAATCTGGCTCTAATTTCTTTCAATATGTCTTTGGCAATTGTCTTTTGGCGAACCGTCAAATCTTCTTCAATGTTGTTGAACCAGTTTTGCAGTTCTTCAATATCCATTTCACATAAATCTGCAATATTTTTGCCCACGATTTTGAAGTGAAGCGATTCTTGCTTCAATCGTTGTCCATTGCAAATAGGACATTTCTTTTTGACCATAAAGGCCTCTGCCCATCGACGAATCCGTTCTGAAATTTCTTTTTCGGAATATGTTCGTTTGATGGTATTGACGACTCCTTCAAATTCCATATCATACCATCTGTCTTTGCCAAATTGTATATTGACTGAAATCATTTTGCCATCTGTACCATGCAGCAAAATATTGCGAGCTTCTTCGGGAATGTCTTTGAAGGGAGTCGCAAAGGTGAAGTCGTATTTTTGACTCAATGCCCTTACTTTCTTGAAGGTATAGTTGTCTCGAACATCTCCAAATGGACGAATTACCTGTTGGTTGATACTGAGATTTTCGTCTGGAATGATCAGCTTCATGTCTGCATCATGCACAAAACCCAAGCCCTTGCAGTTTTGACAAGCGCCATAAGGAGAATTGAAGGAAAAGGTATTTGGGGATGGTTCGTCGTAAGAAACGCCTGATTCTGGATCCATCAAGAGCTTGCTGAAATTATGTGTTTTTCCCGTTTCATGCTCCATAATCATCACCAAACCCTTGCCAAATTGCATGGCAGTTTCAAGAGAACTTGTGAGACGGTTCGCAAATTTAGGCTCGACAGAAAGGCGATCTATGACGACTTCAATGTCATGAATCTTGTAGCGGTCAACCTGCATTTTTGGTGTAATCTCGACAATTTCACCGTCTATTCTAACCTTCAAATAACGCTGTTTGCGAAGCTGTTCAAAGAGTTCCCGATAATGTCCTTTTCGCCCTTTGACCATTGGCGCAAGGAGGACAATTTTTTGTCCTTTGAAGTGCTTAAAAACGTGCTGAACAATTTGCTGTTCGGTGAAGCGAACCATTCTTTTGCCTGTGGCGTGAGAATAGGCATCTCCTGTTCGAGCATAGAGCAAGCGCATGAAATCGTAAATTTCGGTAATTGTACCGACTGTCGAGCGTGGATTTTTGTTGGTTGTTTTTTGCTCAATCGAAATGACAGGACTCAAACCTGTAATCTTTTCGACATCAGGGCGTTCCATGCTGCCAATGAATTGTCGAGCATAGGCCGAAAAACTCTCCATATAGCGCCGTTGTCCTTCTGCATAGATGGTATCAAAGGCTAAGGAGGACTTGCCGCTTCCGCTGATGCCTGTGATGACAACCAATTTATTTCGGGGAATACTTACATCGATGTTTTTGAGGTTGTGGACTCTGGCTCCATAGACATTCAATAACTCAATTTCTTCTTCACTGATTGCAGGCAGTTCTTGCATGTAGGGTTAATTATTAGAATTTTGTGGCTAAAAACAAGCCGCAAAAGTAATAATTGTTTGGACGTTTTTTTGTTTTTCTTCAATCAATATCTTTTACATAATTGAAGCGAGTAATATCTGCTATTTCATTCAAGCCTTCATTAGAAATCAGCAAATCGCCATTAGGCAAAAAAGTAATGCCTTCGGGCTTGCGAAATAGTTGACTGTCCAATTGTCGGATATAACGAAATTCACCCTTGGGATTGAGAATCATAAAAAAATTATCTTTGGAAGATACCAAATAATAATTACCTGAAATGGGGTGAATGGCAATTCCTGATGTTTGGAAGGCGAGAATGTCGGTAGAACTTGGAGCAAAAAAT
>JBMYXW010000211.1:0-5870 GCA_049608825.1 Chitinophagales bacterium | reverse complement strand
TGATACGGTAGCTGTATTTTGGTTGGGAGACGTTTTACCAAAACGTCTCCATATTGATACGGTAACTGTATTTTGGTTAGGAGATATTTTACCAAAATATCTCCATATTGATACGGCAGCTGTATTTTGGTTGGGAGACGTTTTAGTAAAACGTCTCTACGTGTTTGGATTAATTAATCCAATACAATATCAGTGGTCTTCGCAAATCGAATATTTTGTTTTCGGGCTTCTTGGTAAATAGGATCACCCAAATGTCCCAATCCTTGAACATCAGACATAACATCCTCCAATACCACAATTTTACTCGCCAAATTAGGAGCATATTTCATGGCTTGTTTGAGGCTCGTTGCAACGCAATGCGACCTCGCTTCTCCTACTAAATAGACAGTTTGGAATCGCTCCAAGGTTCGGATAAGGTTTTGATTAAGTTGAGTCTCGGGGCGATCGGCTATGGGAACTTGTGCCATGAAAATGCCAAAATGTTCGGTTAAGGGGTAAGTGCCTTTGGTGACTGCTTGGTACCATTTTCCTGAACGTGTCCAACTGACCAAAGCCTGCATCAATTCATCGTGAAGAGCTGCCCCTTTTGAGCCAATCAAACAGTGTTCGGGCCAGATAAAATGGGGAAATTCACCTTGGCTTTCCAAATCTGCAACGTATTGGATGGCGGCTTGTGGCGAAAAACGGGGTGTCCATTTGCCTTCATTAATTTCGTTGAGTGTGATTTGGGTGAAGGGTGCGGGAAATTTACCGTTTTTGTCCATCCAAAAAGAAGGATGTGAAATATCATTGACGGGATGTGAGTCTAAAGTGACACAAATATGGTCTAAGTTTTGTTGGTTGTTTTCGATGAATTTGCGGAGACGAACCATGTCTTGTTCTGCGCCATTGACATACAATGCGCCATTGGGATGGCAAAAATCGTATTGGGAATCAATGACCAATAAAGCATTTTTATTTCTCATTTTGAGTTTATTTTAAAAGATTAGAAAATGAAATAGCTATCGTTAGCAGCTATGAAATATCTTATTGTATCAATTACACTATCCTTAACGTAACATAGACACAAATAGTTCGTGTAAAAACGACACTTTTAACATTTTTTTAATCATCACTTGTTTTTTATTAATAATAATGACTTTAAAAACACTTTAGCTCTGGCAATTATTTTTTTCATATTGCAGTAGCTTGGACTTTAGTTCGAGTAGCTTGTATATGAACGGAATAAATCCCGCCCTACTTTTATTTTCAATATGACAAGCTCTTTTTTGTCATTCCGTAGGCTTGTTTTTTTGGCATACAAATCACTTAATCAAGTAATTAATCATAAAAATGACAGGGTTCTTTCCAAGTCCTTCATTTTCAAGTAAAAAAAGGCAACAAACATATTCAAAAAGCAGTATAATATAAATGTAAAAATTATCCATTCAAGCCCATCAATATGCCCGAAATCTACGGAAAGAAAGATACCTCCATCAATGAGCCTATTCCCTCCGCCTGCAATGAGTTTGGCAGCAATGCTTCGCTTATTTCCGATGCAATGATTATTATGAATAGTCAATACCGCATTGAGTTCACAAACAACCATGCTCAACGAATTTTTAATTACCAAACAGACGATTTGGTTGGAAAACACATCAAACGCTTGGTTAGCAAAAAGCATTTGAAACTATTCGTAGAAAGAGTAGCGAGTTGTTTCAGTGGTTTGGTGGCAGAATGTGAGTTTGAAATCCTTTGTCAACGAAGTGATGGCTCGGTTTTTCCGCTCTTATTGAAGGTAAAGCCTTTGAATAGTGGCGGTAATAGTTCTGTATCTATTGTATTTTCAGACGCAGACTACTACAAATTGGAAGAAGAACGCTTACTGCTTCAACAGTTTTCGGTGGAATATGCAAAGGAAGCTGTTTTTTGGCTCGACAAAAAAGGCAATATTCTATACTCCAATGAAAAAGCTTGTCAAGCGACTGGCTACAATACCTTGGAGTTGTATTTGACCAATGCCTCTCTGCTCGCTCCTTCCATGCAATTGAGAGATTGGGCCGAACTTTGGAAAGAGGTCAAACAGTACGGAAAAAATACCTTTGAATTGGCGATTAAAAACAAGGACAACAAATCTTTTCCTTTTGAAATAACTGCCAATTATACTTCTCTCAACGGCAAAGAATACATCTGTTTGTTTGCAGAAAACATCAGCAATAGAAAACTAAAAGAGCGACAGATTGAAGAATATGCTCGTGCCTTGGAGCGTCGAAATCGAGAATTGGAGGAGTTTAATTACCTTACTTCTCATTATCTAAAAGAACCACTTCGCAGAATCAGTGGTTTCATTCAGATTTTAGATAGAAGATACAACAACAAATTAGACAAGGATGCCCATGAATTTATTGATTATGTGGTAGATGGGGTCAATCGAATGAACGATTTATTGCAAGATTTGTCTTACTATTCCAGCTTTAGCCTACGTCACAAGCCGTTTGTGGTCAATTCTTTGGAGCGAATTTTTGATGCTACTATTCAAGATTTGAACAAAGAAATCACCAAAAGCCAAGCGGTTATCAGTCATAGAATATTGCCCGATGTGATGGGAGATTCTTTTGAATTGACCCATTTATTCACCAATTTGATTCGAAATGCCATTCAATATTGCGGTGATAAGAACCCCAAAATAAACATTGGAGTAGAAAAGGGTGACAAGTTTTGGACTTTCTCCATAAAGGACAATGGCATCGGCATAGAACCCGATTACCGAGAAAAAGTTTTCCGCATCTTCAATCAACTGGAACAGCCAGAAAATGTCGACGCAGGAACAGGGATTGGTTTGGCGATTTGCCGTAGAATTATCGAAAAACACAGAGGGCATATTTGGCTCGGTTCTGATACTTGTGAAGGAGTGACCGTTTATTTTACTTTGCCTATTCTCTGAGTAAGGCTTAAAAAATAAGTTCCTAATCTGGCGAAGCCAGTACCATAAAATATTGAAGACTCATCACTGATAGATTTCCGAATTACGATTACATGATTTTTGGTTTCCCGAGGTCTCGGGGAATCATGTAATCCTAAATCCTAAGCTGATGCAGGCAGTATGATAAAGTCTTGCCTAAAAAACGTAAGACTTCAGTGCTTACTAAGGAATAAAGTACTCAAATCAAAATGAGAATTTTATACTACTTTTGTTGCATTCAAAAATATTGTTGAAACAACATTTTTAAGATTCGCTCCCTACCATGCCTGTCATTGACGAAGGTTATATCAAATACCATATTCACTGGTATTCCCAATTTCCCATTCACCCCCTGTTTACAGAAACGGTCGACTTACTCAATATTTGGCGGGCAGAAGTGTATCGCCGAAATTGGATAGGATATGATGAAAAACAAAAGGTTGGCTTTGGCAATATCAGTGTTCGTGCTACTGCAATCAACGACCAATTGAAAGAGTCTTCAAAAACATTTATCATCAGTGGTACTCAAACGGGACACCTCCCCCAACTCAACCTCCAACATTATTCTTGGGTAACAAGCTACAATATTGCAGCGAATGAACTCTCGTGTGAAGGTGCAACAAAAGCGTCTTCCGAATCTCTCACCCATGCTGCTATTTACGAATTAAACGAAGATTACCAAGCGGTTGTCCACATTCACTGCAAAGAAATGTGGCTTCGACTCCTCCACAATGTTCCCACAACTACTGCAAATATTCCTTATGGTACGCCTAAAATGGCGTATGAAATCCAACGTCTCTATCGTGAAACGGATTTGGCTGACTCCAAAATTGTGGCTATGGCAGGGCATGAGGATGGGGTGATTGCTTTTGGGAAAGATTTGGAGGAAGCGGTGAAGGTGTTGTTGAATTGTTGAATTGTTAAATTGCTCTATTGCTGTATTGTTGCTGAAATAAAGAATGTTCATTCCCCTTCAATTAAGGATTGCCAATAAAATAAACTCCCGATTTAGACTATTGTAGTTTTACTCTGAAAATTTTTCATTATAATGAAAATCAATAGCTTCCAAAAGGCAAACTACAATAGTCTTTCGCTCTAATTTGAAACTTATTTTATTGGAGTTCCTTAGTTAGGAATCTGATTTATTTCTTCAATTCTTTAACAGCTTCGATAATTTTGGGAACAACTTCAAAAGCATCTCCCACAATTCCGTAATCCGCAGCTTTGAAGAAAGGAGCTTCTGGATCTGTGTTGATAACGACGATGACTTTGCTATTGTTCACACCCGCCAAATGCTGAATCGCACCTGAAATACCTACTGCGATATACAGATTTGGGCGAATAGTTACTCCCGTTTGTCCAACATGCTCATGGTGAGGTCTCCAATCGACATCTGCTACAGGGCGAGAACAAGCCGTTGCAGCTCCCAAAAGGCTTGCCAATTCTTCAATCATTCCCCAGTTTTCAGGACCTTTCAAACCTCTACCTGCCGAGACTACCAGCTCTGCTTCTGGCAATGGAATGGTGTTAGATGCTTTACTTGTCTCTAATACTTTCACCTTCACGGCCTCTGCACCTACACTTGTCGCAAAATCTTCAACACTCGCACTTCCTTCTCCTTTCTTTATACCATAAGAATTGGGATTCAAGGCAATAACTTTATTGCTGCTGTGAATGGTATAGTCTGCAAATGCTTTTCCAGAGAAAACAGATTTACGGACAGTAAAACCATTGCTAAGATTGGGAAGAGCAATCGCACCTGCTACAAAACCCGCCTTCAGCCGAACAGCTACACGAGGAGCCAATGCTTTTCCTGTGCTGTTGTAAGAAATAACAAGTGTTTTAGCACCAGTTGATTCTGCAGCTTCCGAAACGATTTTGGTATAAGCACCTGAATCAAAAGTGTGAAATGCAGGATTGCTGACCTTCAATACTTTTGTGGCACCGTAAGCACCTAATTGAGACAATTCAGCATCATCGGCTGCACCAATAGCAAGTGCTACAACCTCTTGACCGCCCATTATTTCGGCAGTTTTTGCGGCATAGCTCACTGCCTCAAAAGCAGTCTTTTTCAGTTTGCCATCAGTGGATTGATTTATATATACTAAAATGGACATTTATTTTTGTTTAATTTATTCTGTTATATGTAAGTAGGATGATTTTAAAAGTGGAACTACTAATCAATCACTAAATCACTTTTGCCTCTTCATGAAGCAATCTTACCAACTCGGCAGGATTATCAGCATCTACAAGTTTCACCGCAGACCTCTGAGGAGGGAGTTCGTATTCGGTGATACTGCTAAGAGTTTCTACTTCAATAGCAGGAACAACTTTAAGAGGCTTGCGTCGTGCCATCATAATACCACGCATATTCGGAATCAACTGTTCTGCCAAACCTTTTTGCCCACTCACTACAAAAGGAGTATTTACCTTCAATTTTTCTGTACCGCCTTCAATTTCTCTATCGATTGTAGCGGTCGTTCCTTCCATCTCCAATTGGGTTGCCATAGAAATATAAGGCACATCCAACATTTCAGCCAACATTCCACCTACTGCAAATCCATTGTAATCAATTGTTTCTTTTCCTGTGAAAACAATGTCAAAACCTGCACTTTTTGCATAATCTGCAATTTGGCTGGCCACAAAATAAGCATCACTTGCATCGGCATCAATACGAACGGCATTGTCTGCTCCAATTGCCAAGGCTTTTCTAATAATTTGGTCATTGTCTTTGAGTCCTACATTTACGACTGTGACAGTACCGCCCAATTGCTTTTTCAATTCAATTCCACGTACCAACGCATACCATTCATCTGTTGGATTCATGATCCACTGTACGTTAGTTGTATCAAATTTTGTATTATTGTCGGTGAAAGTAATCTTTGCAGTAGTATCTGGCGTTTTGCAGATACAAACGAGAATATTCATA
>JBMYXW010000210.1:3978-5872 GCA_049608825.1 Chitinophagales bacterium | reverse complement strand
AATCCGAGAGCGAAAGCCGCCAAAGCACCAATAATAGGTTCTACTAATAACATCATTTTGTTGTGTTGTTTTAGGTTATTAAAAATATTATCAATTCTTTTTGTAGTTGTCGTCCCAATCTTTCACATCTGGCTCACCCAGTTTGTCCACCGATTTTGCCACCAACATCGAAACCGTTGCGTCACCTGTCACATTCGTAATCGTCCGACACATATCCAAAGGTCGGTCAATCGCAAAAATCAATGCCAAACCCGCTTCGGGGATCCCTGCCTGCCCCAATACAATCACCAACATCACCATCCCTGCCCCAGGCACTGCTGCCGAACCAATCGAAGCCAAAGTAGCCGTAGCAATAATGCCCAACTGTGCCGAAAAGCTCAAATCAATATTGAAAGCTTGGGCAATAAAAACTGCTGCAATCGCTTGATACAAACTCGTTCCGTCCATGTTTACGGTCGCTCCAATCGGCAAGACAAAACTCGCCACCTCTTCTTCTACCCCCAAGTGTTCTTGCACCCGTTCCATCGTGACAGGCAAAGTTGCAGCACTCGAACTTGTCGAAAAAGCCAACAGCTGAGCGGGCCCAATTCCATTGAAGAAAAACTTGGGCGATTTGCCTGTAAAAACCTTTACCAAAGTAGGGTACAATACGAAAGTCAAAAGCCCCAAACCCAACAACACCGAGAAAGCATACCACAAGAGGGCAATGAACAAGTCCGCACTCGGCGACTCAACGACCAAGGACGCTAAAAGCGCAAAGACCCCATAAGGCGCAGCCAACATAATCAAGTCTATGAGCTTCAAAACGACATCGTTCAAGCCATCAAAAAAGTCTTTAACAGGTTTGGCTTTCTCTATTGGGATGAGAATCAATCCAATGCCAAAAAATATGACAAAGAAAATCACCTGAAGCATATTCGCATTGTTGGATGCGGCTGCAAAAATATTGGAAGGCACCAAGTCCTCCAAAGCCTGCAAAGGGCCTTGTTCTTTTTGTCCTGCTGCCGCAACGATTCTTTTGTCCGCATCTTCTTTATAAGTATCCTGCAATTGTTGTCGGGTTTCTTCCGAAATGGATTTCCCAGGCTGCAATATATTCACGACCAACAAGCCTAAGCATACTGCAAAAACAGTTGTCATGATGTAAATACCTATCGTGCGACCGCCCATTTGGGAGAGTTTGGAGATGTCTTTGAGGTCAGAAATTCCCTTGATAAGTGAGGCAATGATAAGGGGAACAGCGATGAGTTTGAGGGAGTTGATGAATATCGTTCCGAAGGGTTTGACCCAATCCGTCACCCATTCATTCCATCCCAAAGAGTTGGCTATGAACCCAAATACAACGCCCAAAAGCATACCTAAAAGAATCTTCCAATGCAGTGCCATTTTTTTCATAAGATGTATTCTCTATTTTTTGTAATTGTTTGCCCAATATAAGGATTTTGGGCAATAAATGAGTGTTAAACCACGAATTAAAATGAAAAGAAGGGTTCCTCCGAAAACCCAAATTCCTGTTGCCCTTACCTCTTTCGCTCCAAACGTCGCCAAGTCCTGTGGACGTTGGCGAGTTTTTGCTAGCCCAATGAAAACTTGGCGACATCTGAAAGATTCGCCAACGTTTGAGGTTAATCCACAAAAAAATCCCCTTCTCTCTATTGGAAAGAAGGGGATTTTTTAATCCGTATAACGTGTAGATATGGTTTCTGACTTTTTTACATTAATCCTCATTTTTGGATTAATGATTGTCGCAATCCGTATAACGTATAGATGTGGTTTCAGACCCGTTAAAATAGAGTTCCCTCATGTAATAAAAAAGTCGCAATCCGTATAACGTGTAGATATGGTTTCAGACAAGATGAATTTGGAAATGTAAACAGTGGAGGACCGTCGCAAT
>JBMYXW010000210.1:0-3968 GCA_049608825.1 Chitinophagales bacterium | reverse complement strand
CGTATAACGTGTAGATATGGTTTCAGACCGAAAGCATTAGATTTGTCCATACAAAATTGGAAGTCGCAATCCGTATAACGTGTAGATATGGTTTCAGACTTCCAATGATGTACCCAGTAGAATATAGTCTTTCAAGTCGCAATCCGTATAACGTGTAGATATGGTTTCAGACCCTTGCCCTCCTTCAACTAACTGACAATCAACCCCAACAAAAGGATTAACTCGTATGCTAACAAACGGTTTCGTGCACTCTGCGTTTCAAATCGATATTGTTATGTGCATGAAAACAGTCAAGCTTTTAGTAAAATTTTCGGGATATACGCAATAGCTTGAAGCAGCTATTGGTGCAAGGCAGGAGACATAACACTGTTAAAAAGTGTTAATAAATGTTAAACGCATAGCGTTTATTCTAAATAAGATGCTTTTCAAGTATAAATTTTCATTAATTTAAATCGTGTTTTTATGTGTAAAGTCTCAATTTAGCATTTTATTGAAGTATAGTTCCTTGATACTGTTGACTAATGGTCTAAAACAAAATAGTCAAGCTTTTCGAACGACTGACGGTAAACGATAGACGTTTGACGACTTTTCAGACAGTTTCATCAAAAAATAAGCGGGTGTGCCACCCTTATGTGCGACTTGCTAATATTGAGAATCCGAGATGTCAAAGAACGATGCGCCAATATACACAGGATTTTTGGATTTTACAAACTTGTCCAATTTTGAATATTGAATGATAAATTTTGAATGGACTAAAATCAATCTGTTGCTAAAGATTTTTGTAGTTTGCTTTTTGAAGGAGATTGATTTTCATTACAATGGAAAGTTTTTAGAGGAAAACTACAAAAGTCTAAATCGGGTTTATTTTTTGACTGTTACTTAATACACTGTTTCAAAAGTTTTTTAAGATAGTAAGGTGTAATCTTCGGAGGAACGGAGATTACACCTTACTGTCGGTCTTGAGATTACACCTTTTCGTTTCACTGCAAGATGTCACCTCAAAACCTTAATTTATTTCTGAAACAGTGTACTTAATCCCAGATTTTAGGCTCATGACCGAAACTTAAACCACCCAAAACTCACCGCCAAAATCCCTCCATAAATCAATGCCAACTCCAAATTATAGACCGTAATCGCCACCAATGCCACACTCGCAATCACCAAAGCAACTATGGGCGCAAAAGGATACAAAGGCACTTTGAAGGGACGTTCGAGATTGGGTTCTTTTTGGCGCAAAACCAATAAGGAAACCATCGAAATGATGTAGAGCGTCAAAGCTCCAAAACAAGCAAGGGTAATGATTTCACCCGTTTTGCCGGTCATCAAAGCCACTATGCCTACCCCCATATTGAAGACCAAAGCATTGGCAGGTGTGCGGAAACGCTTATTGACCTGTCCCAAAATTGGAGGCGCAAAACCTTCTCGACCAAACTCAAAAGTCGCTCGCCCTGCTGCCAAAATGATGCCGTGAAAGGAGGCCACCAAACCAAATAAACCTATGGAAGTCACCAAATGATACAAAATATGTGATTCGCCCACTGCATGAGCCATCGCCAAAGGAAGCGGTGAATCGGAAGCGGCTGCTCCTGGTGACGGGAAAACAACGGTTTCCCAACCATTGATGCCGACTGCCGAACTGAAGGTGAGAATGCACAAAACTACCAAAGTCAAAATAGCCGAGCCAAATCCGATCAAAACATTTCGCTGCGGATTCACCGTTTCCTCCGCAACATTTGCCACACCTTCAATCGCCAAGAAAAACCAAATCGCAAAGGGAATCGCTGCAAATGCGCCCGACCAGCCATTCGGCAAAGGATTGTGTGCCAAATTCTCAAATTCAAAATGAGGCATTGCAGCCCCTGCAAAAATCAACAACTCCAAAACGGCAATAATTGTAATTACCAATTCAAAAGAAGCCGCAGCTTTTACACCATAAATATTTAAGCCCGTAAAAATCAAATAAGCAACGACCGCAATGAGCAGCACCGAAACCGAGGGCATAAAAATATTGAGATAAGCCCCTATCGCAAAGGCAATGGCAGGCGGTGCAAAGATAAATTCAATGTTTTGAGCCATTCCGCCCAAGAAGCCCCAATTTTTGCCCAATGCTCGAACGGCATAAGTGAATGCGCCGCCCGCTTTGGGAATCGCACAGGCGAGTTCGGTGTAGCTAAAGGTGAAAGCAAGGTACATAATCATGATGAAAAAAGTCGCAACCGCCAATCCAAGCGTTCCGCCTTTTTCGAGTCCCAAATTCCAGCCAAAGTACATGCCCGATATGACATAGCCCACACCCAAGCCCCAAAGCATTAATGGTCCAAGTGTTCTTTTTAATTGAGGAGAATTGTTTGTTTTCATCTATTTGAGTGTTTATGCTGCTAATCTAATGTTGGAAAATCATGGACATAAAAGAACAAAAAATAACTGAGATACGCAAAGTTTTGAGCCTTCACCTACAAAATACAATCAACAGTCACTTCAAGCCCTTCTTCCCAGTCCATCATCGCATTGACCAATCGTAGTTTCTCAAAATTCTTTAAATCTTTGGGGCTAATATCCGCTTCCATGATTTTCTTTTCCTCCAATAAAGCTGCCCGTTTTGTGCCTCCCAAAAGTGGCTTTGAAGGAGTAAACCATTCGTGTCCATCAAAAAAGGCAATATTGGAGTAAGAAGTATCTGTAACCAAACCATTTTGAAGAATGAGAATTTCGTCTGCTCTGCCCTTTTTTTGAAGAAGAGATTGAAGCCCACTTCTGTCTGCAAATTTGTGAGAATAACTAAAATCATCGGCATGAACCGATTGAAGGGAGTTGATTTTTTTGAAGGTATAAGGCACAAATTCTACCTTCCGTATTTGAGTATCGTACAAGATACGACATTTGTAAACTTGGTTTTGGTTTAGATGTTGAATCGTGATAAGTGCTGTGTGAGGAGCAATTGCCGTTTTGAAATTTTTGTGTAAATAAGCCCTCATCAAATGAGCCAAATCAGCTTCTTCTTCAATACCCAATAACTCTTTTCGGCTACGATTGAAGCGTTGGTTGTGGTAAGAAATGTGCTGCAATTGGCGGTTCTTGACCTGAATCGTTTCGAGGAGTAGGGGCAATCGGAACATAGGCTTTTCGGATGAGTTCATGGTATTCGGTTTCGGCTTGACTGAGGCTGGTGATGCCTCCACCGCTTTTAAAATAGAGTTGTCCTTTTATGTTTTCGATGAAGCGAATCATTACGGCACTGTCCAAATTTTGACCATCAAAATAGCCAAAAACACCTGTATAATAAGCTCTTGTGTAATTTTCGGCAGCTTGGATAATTTCAATGGTTTTGCGTTTGGGTGCGCCACTGATAGAACCTGCGGGCAATAAGGTCAGCAGTAAATCCCCTATTTTTGAAGAATAGTCGGGTGCTAAATCCCCTACGATTTTGGAGCTGACTTGTAGCAGTTTTCCTTCATGCGTTTGGATTTCTTCAAGGTATCTGAATTGTTCAACTCGCACATTTTTGGAGACTTGGCTGAGGTCGTTTCGGATGAGGTCAACGATGGTGTGGTGTTCAGCTTTTTCTTTTTCGTCTGCCAAAATTTGCTGGCGGGCATTCGGAATCGAAGCATCAATCGTTCCTTTCATCGGATAGGAAGATATTTGATTGTTTTGGATTTGGATGAAAGTTTCGGGCGAAAAAACAACCAATTGGTCTTTGAGATAGAGTTTGTATTTGGCTTGACTGTGCTGAAATATTTCTTCCAAACTCCAATTGGTTTCAATCAGTGTGGGAAAGGTAAGATTGAGAAGGTAAGAATTACCAAAGTTGATTTCTTTTTGGGCTTGACGAAAAGCTTTTTGGTATTCGGAAAAAAGCATGGGATGTTTGGTGAACTGCAATCTTCCTATAGCTTCCTCCAAAGAGAATTTTTTTTGGGGAAATAAATTTTCAAAAGACAATTTGGGAGGTATATTTTGAAAGTTGT
>JBMYXW010000209.1:0-5872 GCA_049608825.1 Chitinophagales bacterium | reverse complement strand
ATGAAACTCTCCTGGCGCTAGATTGATGGTTTTGAAGATGTCGGTTATCTCCAATTCTTCACCTGATAAGAAATCGTACCAAGTACCAAAATTGGTAAAAGTCACGAGTTTACTTTTTTCAACCACATCAAAATTCCCTACAATAATCGCATCCATTTCATCGTGTCTCAAACGAATTGTTTTGAAGGTAGAACCAACTTCTATATTGAAGTTGTCGGTCTGGAAAGTAGGGTAGTTTTTCTTCAAATGAATCATCAAACGGTAATGGTCGTATAAGCTGCGACGGTTTTCATCATTGTAATAGTCCCATCGAACAGGTTTGTCTGACAATCTGCAGTTTCCGTTGATACTGCCATCGGTGCATCGGTTAATAGAAAAATCATACCCAACTTCTCCAAATTGCCACAGCATTTTGGGACCAGGAACGGTAAAGAAAAAACTTGCTGCCATTTTGACTCTTTCTATTGCTGTTTCAAAATTTTGGGTATTGTAACTCCCATTGCTGTTCCCATTGTTGAGCAATCTATACATCATACGTTCTTCATCGTGGCTTTCCATATAGCTGACCAAATGAGGTGAATTGAAGTTTCGGCTTTTGTACGAAACGCCTGATAAATTGCTCGAATACCCCATTGCAGCCTCTGAATAATCATGATTCACATTGCCCCAAAGCATCATCCCATAATCTGCCAATTCTTTTTCTTCATTGTTGTCTGCAAAATGCTCTAAAATAACATAAGCTGTTGGATCGGTTTCCCAAAGTTTGTCCGCCATGCGCTTCAAAAGGGCAATTCGAGAATCGTCTCTTTGACCAAATGCTCCTATATCATCACCTGTGTTGTTTTGGGTAAAACCTTTGGAGAGGTCAAAACGATAGCCATCAAATCGGTATTCGTCCAACCAATACTTGTTTACTCTATCGACAAAATATTGAGTTGCATCGCTTTCGTGATTAAAGTCAAAGCCTACATTGAAGGGGTGTCGAGCGATTTTGTTGTGATAGGGGCTTTGGTCTAAATCGGGATACAAACGCACCAAAGGATTTTGCCCAAAGGCGTGATTCAGGACCATATCCAAAATAACAGCAATGCCTCGACTGTGTGCTTCATCGATGAATTTCTTCAAATCATCTTCAGTTCCATAGTATTTGTCGGGTGCAAAGAAATAACTCGGATTGTAGCCCCAACTGTTGTTTCCTTCAAATTCCATAATGGGCATCAACTCAATGGCATTCACACCCAATCGCTCCAAATAATCCAGCGTGTCGGTCAAATCATCATAGCTTTGACTGCCCAAAAAATCTCTAATCAAGAGTTCGTAAATCACCAAATTGCTCTGTTCGGGGCGCACATAATCCGTAGCTGTCCAGTTGTAAGGCGTTTGAGCGGTTTGGAAAACACTGACAATATCGGTGGTTTTTCCAGAAGGGTAGGACTTCAAATTGGGATAGGTGCTTTCGGGGATAAACTGGTCATTCCACGGGTCTAAGACTTTTTCGGCATAAGGATCGCCGATTTTTATGAATCCATCCACCAAGTATTGAAAAGCATATTCTTTGCCTGCTTCTAAGCCATCCATTTGCAGCCAGTAGCGATTGCCATCGGGTGTGATTTTCATTTGATAGGTGGGGTCGATTTCCCAATTGTTGAACTCACCGATGACATACACAAATTTTTTGCCTGGTGCATAAAGGGAGAGGAGTGCGCTATTGTCATTTAAGTAGGTAATCCCATCTTCAATACCTTCGGGTAAGGTTTCTATGGTATTGGAAGGCTGTACCAAATAAAAGAAAGAATCGGTAACTTGTTCGGTGTTGGTACTTGCTACATATTTGACCCATTTCTTGGCTTCCTCCAATGCTGTTTCCTCGTATGCTGCTTGAGTTCCTATATCTTGCGCTACTAAAAGATTATCGACATAAATAGATATTGTCGCTTCCTCGCTTGTTTCTACCGAAATGGTGAAACTCTCATTGAGTGTCGCAATGTAGGGGCGTTCAAAGGGTTCTGCAAAAGTGGCTTGCAAACCCGAACTTTGGGCAACATCTATAAAAATATCGCCTCCATCCGTAGCCCGACCAACTTTTGAGCCATCGGCATTCCGAAATACATACGCCAACTGCAAAATAGTCTCATCAGCAGGAACATTGTAGTACTCTCGTACATTGTACGAAATTTGATGTTTGTCACCTCCAAGCGAAGTCAGTAATACCTTATTATCCGTAACTCCCCATTCCGAAACCACATATTTCCAATCGTTTGGGGCAGTACTTTCACTTGTAATTACTCCTGTATGTGCATAGATTGTGCTTTCTCCAGCCAATTCACCATTTCCTTTCTTTGCATCGAAGGTGATGGTTACAAAATCTTCAGCAGTAAAGAGAACTGGTTCCCAAGTCACTACTTGGGCAGTGACAAAGAGGGTTTGGAGGGAAAGAAGGAACGCAAAAAGGATATTTGTTTGTTTCATGTCGTATTTTTACGGTTTATAAGTAGTAAGCCAAAAATAACCTAACATCAAGAATTGGGGAATGAAGTGATTTTTAGTGTATTCAAAATTTATCATTCACCATTCAAAATTGTTCGGGTACTTATGTGTAAAGAATTGAAGGTAGTTCGACTTCAATAAGTTTGTCTTCTAATAGGAAAGAATGCAAATTTAGCATGTATTGAAATCAAATAAAGTATGATGGAAGGCTAAAAAGAAAAAAGTGGACATTTTAGTCTTCAAAATAAGTGTAAACAACTTACAGTCAAATAATTAAGAGTTTTTTAAAGAATATAAAAAGTGGATGCAAATAAATTTATATTGTGTTTATTTCTGATTTTCAGCAACTTGAATGTTCTTGGACAGAATAAAACACTGCAATTGAAGATTGAAGTCACCAATGTCCAAAGTCATGTAGGAGTGATATTGATAGCAATTTATGATTCCGAAGAAACATTTTTGAACGAGCCATTGCAGTATAAAGTGATTCCAATTGCAGCCGAAGCAGAACTTCCAATATCTGTTCAAACGGTTTTTGAAGGTTTGAAAGCTGGGCAATATGCGGTAAGCGTTTACCATGACAAAAATAAAAACTGGGAACTGGACAGGAATTGGATTGGTATACCTAAAGAGATGTTTGGGTTCTCCAACAATGCCAAGGCAAAGTTTAGTCCACCAACATTTGACGAGTGTTCAGTGGACATTTCTCAACTTCAAAGTAAGGCATCTAATCCTGAGGATGCTAATAGCTTGGTAATAAGGCTGAAAAACTGGTAATTTTGCCTATAATTTATATTATGTTAAATAGAAGTTATCAAAATGGCGAGATTACCCCCTTCTATGTTTGGATTCGAGTAAAATACCACCTTGTAAATAAATTACTCCTCACTTTTTTCACACTCAAAAAACCTGCGTTTTCTTCTATTCCTTATTTCTTTCAAATTATTTGTAATTGCTAAGACTACAAAACACCTCCTCTCCTCTCCGACTGCTTACTAACGATTCATCGGTGCGCTCAACAAATATTGGGTTCTCTAAAATCAAATCAACTTTAGAGAACCCACTTCAACAAAAGGTTTAAATTCATTTTTTTGAATAATCTCTTACTACGGTAGTATCAGCCCATTTGTCTCCAAACCTTTTGCTTTCATCTCCCAAAACCCTACAAGCATCTACTATTCCAAAGAAGGGAATGGCTAAAGATAAGGTTCGTATGAGAGCCTTTCCGTAGTCACCTGTAATAGGTCGATAGTGTTTGGCATCTACCACTCTGATACCCATTGCTTTTTTACCCAAACTTTGCCCATCTAAAAAAGGCAATGCGTCTTTAGCAAAAGTGTAAACTAAGTAAAAGACGATTCCAATAATAGGTACTATAAGAAGTCCTAACGAAACAAAACCATCAATTATACTTGCCAATAACCTGCTTCCTGGTGAAGCCAATTCGTATTCGACATCATAATTATCCTCCTCTTTATCTTCGTCTTCATAAAAAACATCAAAGGGCTTTTCCTCTACTGGATTTCCATTTACAAAAGGACTATTCGTAGTATAATTATCAATAAAGGGAAGCGAAACAACATCTGTTTCGGGAACTGGATCAATTGGAACTGGTGGAGGATTCAATATAGGTATTGGAGGAGGGGTAACCACTGCAAAAATATTGGCTAAAACTGGCACTTCTGATATTTTTTGCCAGTTTGCCATGCCTTCTTTCCACACCAAAGTGTTCAAAGACAAGTTTTTTTCTGTTAATTCTTCTATCGTAAAAGGTCCTTTTTGGTTACCATCTTCTACATAAAAATATTGTTCCATTTGTTTAGGTTTTTTTGAGAAAAATCACAACATTATAGTCTGATTTTATAACGTCAATAATGGATAAATCGTTCTGATAAACAAAGCATAAAAAATCAAATAAGCCAAACATCAGCTTTTACCAAACAACATATAAATAAACTCTGGATAAGCCACTATCACTGCAATAAATACCAACTGAATGGCAATAAACGGCACGATTCCTTTGTAAATCTGTTGGGTACTGACTTCGGGTGGTGCAACGCCTTTGAGGTAAAAGAGGGAGAAGCCGAAAGGCGGGGTGAGGAAAGAGGTTTGGAGGTTCATGGCTATCAAAATACCGACCCAAAGCATATCCATTTCAAATGCATTGAAGATGGGAGTGACGACTGGAACAATGATAAAAATGATTTCGATAAAATCAATAAAAAAGCCTGCAATAAATATCACCAACATTACCAAACCCAAAAACATCATGGGCGAAAAATTGGATTGGGTAATCATTTCTACCAAATAATCATCACCGCCCAATTCTCTGAATATGAGCGTAAAAGTTGTTGCACCCAATAGAATCATAAACACCATTGCAGTGATATGGGTCGTTTCTTCCATTATTTCTTTCAAAATAGCAAAAGAAAATTTTCTTTGAATAAGCGTCAATAAAGTTGCACCCAAAGCTCCAACTGCCGCAGCTTCGGTGGGTGAAGCGATTCCTGCAAAAATAGACCCCAATACCGCTACAATCAACACAAAAGGCAATACAAATGCCTCCACAACTCGCCTCACAAATCCTTCCCCTCTAAACACGACAAGCTCTTCATCTGTCATCGGAGGAGCAACACCTTTGCGGACATTGGAGTAGATGAGAATATAAACGATATATGCCAAAACTAATAACATCCCTGGCAGTAAAGCAGCTGCAAACATTGTCCCAACATCTACTGCCGCAGCTCCCCTATTGCTGCTGTTGATGGTATCTGCCAACAAAACCAACATAATCGAAGGCGGAATGATAACCCCCAAAGTTCCAGAAGAAGCAATTGTTCCCGTTGCAAGTGGAATGTCATAACCTCGCTTCAACATCGTTGGTAAGCTTATCAAACCCATCGTCACGACCGTTGCGCCTACGATGCCTGTTGAAGCCGCCAACAATGCACCGACTAAAACCACCGAAATCGCCAATCCTCCTTTCAACTTACCAAACAACAATGCCATTGTTTCCAACAATCCTTCTGCCAAACCCGATTTTTCGAGCATGATGCCCATATAAATGAACAAAGGTACTGCCATTAAAACATAATTGTTCATCTGCCCCATATACCTCGAAACCAACAGTCTAAAGTCAGAAAAACTTAGGTAATCGGGCGCAAATACGATGATGCCCAAAGCGAATAAAGTAGAGACACCGCCCAAAGTAAAGGCTACGGGATAGCCTCTCAGAATGAGGATAAAAATGGTGACGAATAGAATGATTGCTAATATTTCCATCTGTTGTATTGCTGAATGGTTGTATTGCTGAACTGCTATATGGTTGTATTGTTGTATTCTCTCCTCTCGTTTTTTTGTTTACTGATTTTAATTCTTTTAAAAT
>JBMYXW010000208.1:0-5893 GCA_049608825.1 Chitinophagales bacterium | reverse complement strand
TTTGAAGCCTCTTTTACCCACACAATCAACAGTGTAAGGAAAAAATCATACATTTTAATACCAAATTTATCCCCTTATGAATCGTAAACTTGTTTTTTGTTTTTCGCTATTCCTAACAATTGTTTTGTACAGTTGTGGTGGTGGAGCAAGTATGCAAACCACTGATAAAGAAACCATTGTCAAAACCAAAGAAACAGCAGAAAAAGCGGTGGAGGTGATGGGTGATTCCATGACCAAAACGGGTGCGGATGGTGATTACATGTACGAATATGTGGAAAATGATCCGATGAAAACCCGTATTTACAATCTTGAAAATGGCTTGAAAGTTTACTTATCCGTAAACAAAGAAACACCTCGTATCCAAACCGCAATCCCTGTAAGAGTGGGTTCTAAACAAGATCCAAGAGATGCTACAGGATTGGCGCACTACCTCGAACACATGGTCTTCAAAGGAACGAGCAAGATGGCAACACAGAATTGGGAGGAAGAGCAAAAGTTATTGAAGCAGATTTCAGATTTGTATGAAAAACATCGAAACGAAACCGATGAAACTAAACGAACAGAGATTTACAAAGAAATTGACAAAATTTCTTATGAGGCTTCAAAATTGGCTGTGCCGAATGAGTACGACAAAATGATTTCGAGTCTGGGTGCAAAATACACCAACGCTTATACTTCAACTGACCAAACGGTGTATATCAACAACATTCCTTCGAGCGAATTGGAGAAATGGCTAATGGTCGAATCTGAGCGTTTTCAAGAGTTGGTTTTGCGTCTGTTCCACACAGAATTGGAAGCAGTGTATGAAGAATTCAATCGAGCGCAAGACAATGATGGTCGCAAAATCTATTCGGCTATTTTTGAAAATCTGTTCCCAAATCACCACTACAATATCTCTACAATTGGTTTGGGTGAACATTTGAAGAATCCTTCAATGGTGAAAATTCATGAGTTTTTTGATACTTACTATGTTCCAAACAATGTGGCTATTTGCCTTTCGGGTGATTTTGATATGTCAAAAACCATTCGATTGATTGACAACTATTTTGGAGATTGGGATTTCAAAGAAGTTCCAAAGTGGACTTTCGAAAAGGAAAAACCCATCACCGCACCTATTGAAGTAGAAGTGTTTGGAAGTGAGGCGGAGCAGGTAGCGATTGCGTATCGCTTTGAAGGAGCAGGTTCTTATGATGCTTTGATGCTCAATTTGATGGACAATATTTTGCAGAATGGTCAGGCGGGTTTGATGGATTTGAATTTGATTCAAAAACAAAAAATCTTGGAAGGCGGTGCTTTTCAATATGCGATGAACGACTACTCGATTCACCAAGTTCGTGGGAAAGCTCGTGAAGGTCAGTCTTTGGAGGAAGTGAAAAACATGCTTTTGGAGCAAATAGAATTGATTAAAAAAGGAGAGTTTCCAGATTGGTTGATTGATGCAGTTATCAAAGACTTCAAATTGAGTGAATTGAAGGGATTGGAGAGCAACTGGCCTCGTACTCGTGCTTTAATCAGTTCTTTTATTGAACACCAACCATGGGAAAAATCGGTTTCATTTTTGGACGATGTTAGCAAAATTACTCGTGAGGATGTGATTAAGTTTGCAAACGAACACTACAATGACAATTATGTGGTGGTGTATAAGCGAAATGGAGAGGCAGCAAAAGGAATGAAAGTTCCCAAGCCTCCGATTACCCAAATCGAGCTAAACCGTGATAGTCAATCGAACTTCTACAAAAATTTCGAGAAAAAAGAGTCGGGTCGTATGGAGCCTGTATTCTTGGATTACAAAGAAGAAATCGAACAATCAGACTTAGTAGATGGTGTGCCTTTTTATTACATTCAAAACGGCTTGAATGCAACTTTTAGCTTGTCGTATATCCTTGATATGGGGAACTACAACAACAAAAAGGTTGGCTTGGCAGTAGAATATTTGCCTTATTTGGGAACGGATAAATTCACTGCCGAACAACTTCAAGAGGAGTTCTACAAGCTTGGTTTGAGCTTTGGAGTGAATACTTCTTATGATCGAACGTATGTGACGCTTTCTGGATTGGAAGAGTCTTTGGCAGAAGGGGTGAAATTGTTTGAACACGTTTTGGCAAATGCCAAACCCGACAAAGAAGCTCTTCAAAACATGATTGCAGGCATTTTGAAGCAACGCATGGATAACAAACTAAACAAGAACAAAATCTTTTGGAATGGCTTATATACCTTCGCAAAATTTGGAGACAAATCTCCAACCAAACACATTCTTTCGGAAGAAGAATTGAAGGGATTGACGGCAGAGGAACTGGTCGATATCATTCATTCTTTGACCAACTACGAACATTATGTATTCTACTATGGTAAAAACGAATCGGATAAAGCCAAAGAAATTTTGAAGGAATACCACAAAGTTTCGGGTGAATTGACGGCTTATCCTAAGCCTGCAAATTATTCTGAAATGAAGACCGAAAAAGACAAGGTTTTGTTTGTGAATTACGACATGGTTCAAGCACAAATTTTGATGCTTTCGCAGGATGAAAATGAATACGACAAAAAGTTGGTGCCTTACGCTGAGGTGTTTGGTGAGTATTTTGGAGGTGGGTTGTCATCCATTGTTTTCCAAGAAATCAGAGAAGCAAGGGCTTTGGCTTATTCGGCTTGGGGTGGTTATACAACTCCTGGGCGTTTGGATAGAGGTCACTATGTTCAAGCTTTTATGGGTGTTCAAGCGGACAAAATGAAGGATGCTGTGGGTGCGATGCGAGATTTATTGAATGAAATGCCACAGGCCGAAAAGCAGTTTGAATCGGCAAAAACTTCAGTTTTGAAGAAATTGGAAACGGAACGTATCACCAAAACGGGTAAATTCTTCGACTACTTGGCTGCAAAACGCCTCGACTTGGACTACGATATTCGCAAGGATGTCTATGAGCGCACGAAGTCTATGTCACTCAACGACATGAACGAATTCTTTAAGGAACACATCGCCAACAAACCTTTTACCTTCTTGGTGATGGGCAATAAGGAAAACTTGGATATGGACTATTTGAAGTCTTTGGGTGAGTTTAAGGAAGTGACTTTGGAGGATTTGTTTGGGTATTGATTTTGAAGACTTAAGACGAAAGATTTAGGATAGAAACGCCATTGCTTTTTTTGAAAAGTGATGGCGTTTTTTTATTTTAGGGTTTTGTTTATTTATTTGATACCTCTACTCCATCAGTTCAGGCAACATCAACAGTTCTCTCACCTTACCCTTCAATCCTATCGGACGATTTTTTTTCATATCCACCGCTACAAAACTCACATCTGCCTCCGCAATCACCTTTCCACTGCTCTTTTGTACCAATTTTTGATAAACTGTCAATTTTACATTGCCCAATTCTTTGAGGCTTGTATGAATTATAATTGTATCCCCAACTACCGCAGGAGAACGATAAGTGATGTTGATATTGTGGATGATAAATGCAATTTTTTCTTGTGCAACCCATTCATTTTCATACACCTTAGCATAGTAATTCCAACGGGCTTCCTCCAAAAATTCGAGGTAACGAGCATTGTTAACATGTTGGTACATATCGAGGTGAAAACTACGGACTACGATTTCAGTTATTTTATGTTTCATTTTTTAGGCACTTTTTTTGATATATTGAAGAAAAGAAATAAACCTTGCATTATCTTAGCAGTCTAAAAACACACAATGCAGGAAATCTTGCAGACAGCTATCCAACCAAATCTAGTCTATCCCCAATCATTGATGAAGTAAAAGTAAATTCAATTCCATTATTTTCTATTGAATTTGCTGCTTTTTTTTGAACTTTTTAAGCTATACAGTCCATCCAAACCTTTGCTTTACACACGAACTGTATAAATTATTGTTGACATGAAAAACCGTACATTATTAACACTACTTTTTTGCTTGGTTAGCTGGACACTGTGCTCTTTCACCAACGCGGATAAACAACAACCCCTCAGTCCCGATTATATAGCTTCTATCCAAGGCTTGATTACGGATGTTGAAGATGCAAGTAGTATTGAAGACCTACAAAATTCTGCTTTGAAGTTTGTAGAGTTGAGCAAATCACACCAAGACAATTGGGAAGCTATGTATTATGCTGCTTATTGTTACATTTCTATGTGTGCACAAGAACGAGTACCTGCTCAAAAAGCTATCTATCTGGATCAAGCACAGTCTTATATCGAGAGTGCCAAACAATTAACCAACAATGCTGAATTGCATATCCTTCAAGCTTATCTCTATCAATCTCGTGCCAATGGAAACATCAATATGTCTGCTTCTAATGCAACGACTTTGGTGACTTCGAGCTTGGCAGAGGCGGAGAAAATGGATGCAGACAATCCTCGAATTTATTTCTTGAAAGCACAAAACTTGTATTTCTTGCCTTCAGAAGCAGGTGGTGGATTGAACAATGCCTGCCCATTGATTCAAGAGGCAATTCAAAAATACGAAACTTATCAACCTGCTACGCCTATTTCTCCTAATTGGGGACAAAATATGACCCAAGAAATGTTTGCCGTTTGTCAGAGTGCGGCGAAGAAATAATTTCATTGATTATAACGGATTGCTGTGATAACGATATTCTCCTAAAGAAGCAGTGTGCCTTTGGAAAGTCAAAATACACTAACCATCGTTTTTTCTTTTACACAGTTTAAGACTATTGCCTTTCATTGGTTATGAAGGTATATTCACAAATGTCCACTCACGAAGCTTTCTTATTTATGTGCTGTATGAACTGTCTTTTTGAAGTCATTCGATAAGCATTTGCTTTTTTACGCTTTGAAGTAGGTTTTTGTAAGGTGTTAAATCCATAAAAGAGGTATTTAAGTTTAGTTGACCAAAAACTGTCTCGAAACCATTTCTCTCCCAACCTTCAATCGGCAAATATCCTTAGCCAAGTCACCCACTTCAATCCTCCACTGATGTTTACCCAATTGCAGCACCTTACTTACCACTGTTTGCCTCCTTCGACAACTCTTCTTCAATCTCTGCAATTGTAGGCAGTTGCCCTTCCAATTCAGTAGGAAATTTATAATCCGAAATCCCAATAGGTTGAGACATTCCTCGCAAAGCATACTCTGCCACGACCTTGTCTTTGCTCTTGCACAAAATGAGTCCAATAGAAGGATTGTCTCTTTCGGTCTTTAAAGTATCATCCAAAGCAGAAAGGTAGAAATTCATTTTACCCACAAACTCAGGCTTCAACTCACCCGTTTTCAAATCAATCGCAACATAAGAATGTAGTTTGGTGTGGTAAAAAAGCAGGTCGATGTAAAAGTCTTTGTCTCCTACCAACAAGTGATATTGTCGCCCAATAAAAGCAAAACCTGCTCCTAACTCCAATAAAAACTGCGAAATATGCTTTGTCAAAGCTCTTTCCAATTGCAGTTCTCGCATTTTTTCTTCGCCTGTCAAAAAATCAAAAATATAAGGGTCTTTTAAGGTTTCACGAACCAAATCCGATTGTGGGTGTGGCAGTGTTGTATCAAAATTGTGAACAGCCTTTCCCTGTCGTTCATACAATTGTAGAGCTATTTGATGCACCAAAACACTTCGAGACCAACCATTTTCGATGGTTTTTCGAGCATACCAAATACGTTTTTCATTGCTTCGAAGCTTACTCATTAGTGCTATATTATGATACCACGTAATTTGTGCAAGCGGCACTTGCACAAATCCAATATCATCATAAATCGATGCAAACTGTCTCATATACTTTAAGTTACGAGAAGAAATACCTTTCATTTCAGGAAAGGCATTTTTTAAATCGGCTGAAAGTTGGTCTATGATTTTACCACCCCAACTTTCCTCTGCTTGCTTCTTCAAAATATGCTGCCCAATATTCCAATACAAAACAATCAACTCTCCATTCACTGCCAAAGCTGCTTT
>JBMYXW010000207.1:0-5901 GCA_049608825.1 Chitinophagales bacterium | reverse complement strand
TTAAAAAGATTAAAAACGGCATTGAAATTAGTTGGAAAGCGGTTACATCTAAAAAGTTAGATAGACTCTAATTTTAACAAAAAATATTTTAGCCGCTTTAGAGAGGTGAAATATTTTTGAAATACTCGCTCAAAAAAACAAAAAACACTTGCCAGTCAATGGTTTATAAAAATAAATCCTCAAAAGTCTTCTTCATTTCATTGATATATTTGTGAAAGACCACAAAAAGTAGTAATATTCGTTTCTTATTCACCTTATCTTAGAAAATACAACTCACCATGAGAAAATTCATACCTTCTTTTTTTGCTCTGGTTTTGCTTTCATTCAGCACCTTTGCCTTTGCAGGAATTGTCGACATGCGGTTCACCAATCCTGTATTGAACTCCAATGATGGAAGTGCCGATACTTATTGTGTCAATGTGCAAATCAAAGCACAAGACATAAGTTTTGAAATCGGCAGTGCTACGGTCTTCTTTTCCTACAATGCAGAAGCCATCACTAAGCCCAATTTCACTTCTATTCACTTCAATGAGCAAAATAAATGTGCGCTCAATGGCGCAACTGCTCCTTACCAAAACAGCTTCAATTCTTTGGAAACCAACACCAAAGGTGAAGGCAACTATGCTATTTTATTGACGACTGCCAATATGGGTTGTCCTACGGTCAATGATGATTGGGTGGATGTAGCCGAATTTTGCTT
Organism: Chitinophagales bacterium; assembly: GCA_049608825.1. GTDB lineage: Bacteria > Bacteroidota > Bacteroidia > Chitinophagales > UBA2359 > JAUHXA01. Next base: position 5,201 of record JBMYXW010000207.1, on the reverse strand, counting down.
TGAAGTAAAAAACAAAGAATTGACTCCCAACCTTCAATTCAATACCAAATACACTGCCTTCAATACCAACGACAATCAAGGCAACAAGCACGAATTGGGCGCATTGGAGGGATTAAACGATTTCGCCACAGAGATTGATGACATTGCAGAAAAATTACCTGTCAGAATTTTCCCCAATTATACCAATAGTGTGGTCAATATCGAATACACTGCTACTACCAGCGAAAATTTAACCATAACAGTTTTTGATATGTTGGGAAGAGTGATTCAACAAGAACGCAGCTCTATTTCAGTGGGCAAAAGCACGACTCAAATCAATCTTGCTAAGCAAAGTGCAGGCTACTATTTTGTGGAGTTGGACAACGGAAGTCAGAAGGTAAGCGAGAAGATTGTATTGACAAAATAGATAAGCAAAATATTTCTCTTTTGCTACAAAGAACAGGCACTTACTTCAATTGGAAAGTAAGTGCCTGTTTGTATAAATAAACTTGGTTTTGTTAAAATAAGGCTTTGATAACCATCACTTAATCAATAATGTCAAAACCCGTATAAGGTCGCAATACTTCAGGAATCACAATTCCATCAGGCGTTTGGTTGTTCTCCAAAACGGTCGCTACAATTCTTGCCAAAGCCAAGGCACTACCGTTAAGTGTATGAGCCAAGCGCATTTTTTTGGTTTCCTTGTCTTTGAACCTAAGCTTCATTCGGTTGGCTTGAAAAGTCTCAAAGTTAGAAACTGAACTCACTTCCAACCAACGTTTTTGAGCTGCAGAATAGGTTTCAAAGTCGTAGGTTAAGGAAGAAGCAAAGGTTGCGTCGCCACCACACAATCGAAGAATACGGTAAGGCAAACCCAATTTTTGAAGGATACTTGCAACATGGTCTGCCATCATCTCCAAAGTTTCATAAGATTTGTTGGGATGGGTCAATTGCACAATTTCTACTTTTTCAAACTGATGTACCCGATTCAAGCCTCTGACATGTGCACCATAAGAACCTGCTTCTCGACGGAAACAAGGCGTGTAGCCTGTCAATTTGATAGGAAAATCTTCTTCTTTTACTATTGTATCTCGATAGATATTGGTCAACGGTACTTCGGCAGTCGGAATCAAATACAGATCATCTGCGGTAACATGGTACATTTGTCCTTCTTTGTCAGGCAATTGTCCAGTAGCATAGGCAGAAGCCTCGTTTACCATCAAAGGTGGCATATATTCTTTGTAACCCGCTTTGCTGGCTTCGTCCAAAAAGAAATTGATCATCGCTCGCTGCAGTCGTGCGCCTTTGCCGATGAAAACAGGAAAACCTGCTCCTGCAATCTTACTGCCCAATTCAAGGCTGACGATGTTGTATTGTTCAAACAATTCCCAGTGAGGCTTGGCATCTGCTCCCAAATCTGGATGAGTGCCATACTCTTTGACTACTTCATTGTCGTCTGCTCCAAAACCTGCCGCTACGCTTTCGTGTGGTAAATTGGGCAAAACAACCAAGGTGTCGTGTAGCTTCTTTTCGATTGTTTTGAGTTCTTCTTGATGTTTTTTGATACTCTCTTTTAGCGAACCTGCCTGGGATTTGAGAACTTCAGCCTCGTCACGTTTTCCCTGTTTGTAAAGCATAGGAATTTGCTTTGACAAGGACTTGCTTTCGTGTTGAGCAGCTTCGGACACTTGTTGAAGTCTTCTCCTTTCGACATCCAACACAATTACTTCATCCACCAATTCCAATTGAGTGAAATTTTTGACCTTCAATCGTTCTTTTACAAAATCAGGCTTTGTTCTAATGAGATTTAATTCTAACATTCTTAGAAAATGAAATTTGAAAAATACAATGATGTACTAAAAATCGCAAATTACTGCAAAAAGTTCCATTTCTAAACATTCACCTTTCCTTTTTTGTGAATTTTCGCAGTGAATTTTTTCTTTTCCAAAATAAAAAAGCTGCTATTGGAATCGAGAATAAAGGAACGAAATACAAAAGCAGACTGAGGTTTCCTCCTCCTAAAGCATCTATCAACAAGAATAGCAGAAATCTTAATTCGGTGAGGAGTTGATATACAAATGCGATGCTTAATATAAACACAATTAAGTTTATTCTTCCATCAACTGTCTGCGGTTTGAATTTAAGATTCATTTTGAAGAATATTCTAATTTTTCAAATACTTGCGAATTTCATAAATCACCAATATTCGCTCGAATATCTGCTGCAATTGCTTCAAATTCTTCTTTACTAAACTTCAATTTTTTACTGAATCTTATTATCCCTTTTTCATCCAAGGGTACTAAGTGAATATGTGCATGAGGCACTTCCAAACCCAAAACTGTCATTCCTATGCGTTCACAAGAAATGGTTTTTTCGATAGCGATTGCTACTTTTTTGGCAAACAGCATCAAGGAGGTCATGTTACTGTCTTCCATATCAAAAAAGTAGTCGGTTTCCTCTTTAGGAACAACCAATGTATGGCCTTTGGCTACTGGAAATATGTCTAAAAAAGCAAAGTGATGTTCGTCTTCTGCAATTTTATAACAAGGAATTTCTCCTGCAATAATTTTTGAAAAAATACTGGACATTTGAATATATAAGTAAGTAATGATAATAAGAATCAAAATTTAGAACTACTTTAGCTTTAACAGCAAATAATGCATATTCAATCAAAGTAGGACGGAATTTATTCCGTTCATAGATGACCTACTCGGACTAAAGTCCAAGTTACTTCTTGTTCAAGTATTTAAAAATCAATATTTAGTCAACAAACCAAGAAGCAACTTGAATAATCTAATTTCTCACTTACATCGTAATCTCCAAGATTTCAAAACTCATCTTTCCTGCTGGTACAGTGATATCTACCTTGTCTCCAACTTTGTGTCCCATTAAGCCTTTAGAAATAGGAGAACTAAAAGAAATCTTTCCTTCCTTCAAGTTTGCCTCACTTTGAGATACAATCTGATAATTGAATACTTTGTTAAATTTGAGGTTTCTCACCTTTACTTTGGAAAGAATCATCACTTTTGAAGAGTCCATTCTGCTTGGATCCAATAAGCGAGCATTCCCCAATTCTTCTTCCAATTTTGCAATTTTCATTTCAAGTAAACCTTGGGCTTCTTTTGCAGCATCATACTCTGCATTCTCAGACAAATCTCCTTTCTCACGAGCTTCTGCAAGTTGCTTAGATATAGAAGGACGACCTTTGGTTTTCATGTGTATAAGTTCTTTCTTCAATCTTTCTAAGCCTTCAGGAGAATAATATTTAACGGCCATTTTTAACAGATTTTTTTGATAAGTTAACATAAAAAAAGAAACGCTTCTGGATTTCAGAAACGTTTCTCAAGTCTTAACGCAAAATTAATAAATATAGTTGAATTTATTTACTAAAGATTGAGTCGAACTCCAATAGTATGGTTGTTATTGTAAGATGCAGTAGCTCTATAAGCATAGTCAAACCCAATAGAAGGGCCGCCTTCTTTGATAGGAACTTCCACACTCACTCCTGCACTTAGTCCTGTAAACTCAGAGGTTCGTTCTGTGAAGTCCAAATCTCCGTCGATATTGTCTTCATGTCGATAACCTGCTCTTACCGAAAATCTTTTATTGTAGGTATAACCAACTCCTGCTCCCAAATAGTCCTTATTGAAGGCATTAGAAGTAAAATTTCCTACAAAATTTATTATATGCATATCTGCCGAATCAAGATGTAAGTCGTATCCTACACCAATATTCAAGACAGAAGGCAATTCAAAACGGTCTGCTTGATTTTTCACAGTCACATTGTATCCTCCTTCAACAGGTAATTTGACAGATAACCCATCACCATTGAACTGCATAGGTGTTCCAATATTTCGGAGAGACACCCCAAAGTGAATATTATCCTTAGGCCCTGTCACATACTGAATTCCCATGTCAAATGCCATTCCACTAGCAACCACGTCAAAAATGGACTCACTAACGAGTCGTCCTACAAAGCCTACGTGAATACTATTAGAGAAAGAACGAGCATAAGAAATACCTATGTTCAACAATTGAATTTCAAAAGTAGCACCTGTTCCTCCTTCTGGAGCAGAAATAGTCGTGACATCCTGCTCTCCAAAACTCATAGATACGACATTGAGGCCCAAAACACCTGATTCACCCATACGCTGTCCAAAGCCAAACCCACTAAGTGTAACGCCACTACCGCCTAAATAATCAGTGCTTGCAAAAACTACTTGGGTTTTAGAGTCCTCATTTAAACCTCCTAAACCCATACGAGCCAATCCACCTGCATTGAGGCGCATGGCTTCTATTCCTTGAACACTTGCCGAATTCATGCTATTAAAGCCGCTACTACGCGCCCAAGGGTTTAACAGCAGCTCTACGGCTCCTGCTTGTCCTACCCTATCTGTGTTTCCTGCTTTGGCATCGGCTACAAACAGGATAGCACATAAAGAAAATAAGATGATATAGTTGATATGCTTCATATTGTAATTTTTAATTTTAGAATTAAATGGGGAGTTGAGAATTATACCGATGAAACATATAGTAGGATAACCTCAACTCCTCATTCAATAAATGATTAATTTCCGTTCTTTCTTAGAAAATATCAAGGTCTAATGGTCGATTGACACAGAAGAATTTGATAGTCGTCTCTTCTCCCAAATCGGGAGCCGATACACGAATAAGAAATACACCACTTGAAACTGGAATCCCTTTGTTGTTTTTTAAATCCCAATCAACAGAGTTGATATTCTCAGAACCCGAAAGGTTACCGACACCTGTTTCCACACCATTGTTGTCCACCTTGATTTGCTGCACCAAAGTTCCATCTAATGTAAAAATGTCAATATTAGCACGGGTTGGCAAGTTGGTAATTCTAACTCGATTGTCCAACTGACTTGTTTCATAAGAAGAGAAAGCATAATATGGATTCGGAACCACTCTAACCAAATCAACAGCTTGTGCAGCTACATCGGTTTGATTGACTTGAGGTGCAAGTTTTGAGAAATCGAAGCGATACTTCAATGGTTCTGCATCCGCTGTTTCTTTATAAGCTTTGCCAACTCGGACTTTCATACTTACATCTGAAGGTACGATGCCATTCTCCAAAGATTGTAAATCAAATCCAGGAGTCAAATATGGAATTGTCACCCACATTGCTTCATCATATACTGCTCTTTTAGTTGCAGTAGCATCACCTGCCAATGCAGCTTCAATCAACATATCTTGGTATC
>JBMYXW010000206.1:5585-5926 GCA_049608825.1 Chitinophagales bacterium | reverse complement strand
ATCAAACGCTCATAACCAGTGCTTTGAAGGAGTTTGTCAGGACGTTCTTGAAGTAATTGTATGATTTCACTGTGTCGCATTTTTTTGGATGCTTTTCGCTTCAACCGTTGTCAAAGTCTGCGACTGTTGACAAGGTTTACGCTGTTTTAAGAAAACTCTGCTTTAATTGAGTAATGGTCTTTTGTAACTCAGTATTTCTGTGTTTATTTGCCGCTTCAACTGTTGCCAAAATTGGAAATTGTTGGCAAAGTTTTCACTACTTTCGTCCACCATCCACCGTATTTCATCAAATCCCAAACCTCGCCTTCGGTACGACTGATTGCTCCGCAAAATCCCCTTCC
>JBMYXW010000206.1:0-5575 GCA_049608825.1 Chitinophagales bacterium | reverse complement strand
TTGTCGGTACAATACTGAAATTGAGGAATATAAGTGTTCCAACCTTTGCGTTTTCCCAATTCTTCAAAACGACTTCGCAGTTCAGAGTTGGCAGACACACCTCCTGCAATGGCGAGTTCGGTAATCCGAAAATGTTTTGCAGCCTTTTCCAACTGTTTCAATAAAATGGTGACAATTGTGTATTGAACCGAAGCACAAATGTCATGCAGATTTTCTTCAATAAATTTGTCGTTTTCAGCCATTTCACGCTGCAAAAAATACAAGATTGCAGTTTTTAATCCACTGAAACTAAAATTGAAAGCTCCTTTGGCTTTGGGCTGTGGAAACTTGTAGGCTTTCGGATTGCCCAATTTTGCGTATTTATCGACCAATGGACCTCCAGGATAAGGTAAACCCATGATTTTGGCGGTTTTGTCAAATGCTTCTCCTGCCGCATCGTCAAGTGTTTCGCCCACTACTTGCATTTCCATTGGCGAAGCGACTCTCACTATCTGCGTATGTCCACCCGAAACGGTCAAGCACAAAAAAGGAAAAATTGGTTTGGGGTCTTCGATGAAATGCGCCAAAACGTGCGCCCGCATGTGATTGACCGTAATCATCGGAATCTTCAATCCCAAAGATAAGCCTTTTGCAAAAGATGTCCCGACCATAAGTGAACCTATCAGCCCTGGTCCAAGCGTGAATGCTACTGCATCCAAATCTTCTTTGGTGATTCCTGCTTTTTTCAAAGCCTGTGCGACCACAGGAACAATGTGTTGTTGATGCGCTCTTGAAGCCAATTCTGGCACAACTCCGCCCCATTCTTTGTGTACATCTTGATTGGCAACAATGTTGCTCAATATTTTGCCGTTCTTGATAATTGCAGCCGAAGTATCGTCGCAAGAAGATTCTATGGCAAGCAATGTAGGTAATTTGGTCATTTTCTAAATTGAACGATTTTAAGTTCTAAACGTCTATTAAATATAGCTTGTATTCCGAAACAGAATTCAGCAAGCTCGTGTTATATCCTTATAATAAAGCCCAGTTTGAATTGCAACATACGCATTTTAGTGTTATTTTACGAAAAGCGGCATAGTTTATGCGTTTTTGTCAATTGTTAATTTCCTATCTCCATTTACAACTAATAATTAAAATGAAGTCAATCCAACAATACCTTCTCCTCTTTCTTGCTTTTTTATTGCTTCCAAGTTTTGAAATTTCCAGTGATGGAGACGAACAAGCAAAAAAAGATGTTTTGATGGAATTGGTGATGAAAAATGTCAAACGAAAGCATTACCAAGCAGCTTCAATTGACGATGATTTCTCCAAAAAAGTATTTGCCAAATACCTCGAAAGACTGGATAAAAACAAGCGATTGTTTTTAGAACAAGACGTAAAAACTTTGAAACGTTTTGAAGAACAGTTGGACGAGGAAATTGAGCAGAACGAACGAGCTTTTTTTGAGCTGTCTGTGATGGTTTTACAAAAGCGATTGGAAGCTGTTGAAGGGATGATAAACAAGACTTTGGAAAAACCTTTTGATTTTGAAAAAGAGGAATTTCTTGAAGCGAGCAGCGATAAAAGAGCTTTTGCAAAAACAGAAAAAGAGTGGAGAGAAAACTGGCGCAAATACCTTAAATATGCAACATTGAAGCAGCTCACCAAACTATTGACAGACCAAGAGGAAGCGATTGAAGCTGGGAATGTGACGGTAGAGGCAAAGAGTTTGGCAGTGTTGGAAGAAGAGGCAAGAGCGAAAGTATTGAAGAATCAGAAGAGTTGGTACAAAAGAATCACTGAACGAACTTCTTTGCAGTGGTTTCACGTTTACCTTCAATCGATTACCAATGTTTTTGACCCACATACTGTATTCATGCCTCCCAAATCTCGCCAAAGTTTTGAGACAAGCCTGCGAGGAAGTTTGGAGGGAATTGGTGCAACGCTCAGAGAAAAGAACGGCAAAATTACCATTGTAAACTTAGTTCCTACTGGCCCTGCTGCAAAACAAGGACAATTGCAGCCCGAAGATGCGATATTGAAGGTGGCGGAAAAGGACGGAGAAAAGGTCGATATTGTAGGAATGGAAATGACAGATGCCATCAAATTGATTAAGGGACCGAAGGGCACAGAAGTTGTTTTGACAGTTCAAAAACCGAACGGGAAAACAATTGATATTCCCATTATTAGGGATACTGTGATACTCGACAAAGGAAGTGTGAAATTGGCAGTTTTACAACAAGATGAATCCGATGAACCTGTGGCTTATTTGAAGTTGGAAAAATTTTATGTGGACTTCAAAAACAAAAATGGACGAAGTTGTGCGAGGGATGTGAAGGCGGCTTTGAAGAAAATTAATGACCAAAACCTTCAAAAACTGATTGTCGACCTACGAAGTAATGGCGGTGGTTCGCTCCAGCAGGTGGTTGATATGGTCGGCTTGTTTATCGAAAAAGGACCAATTGTACAAGTCAAAAATACGAATGGAAGCATCGGTTTGCATACCGACAAAGACCCTGCAATTCACTATACAGGCGACTTGGTGGTATTGGTAAATGGCGGAAGTGCTTCTGCATCAGAGATTTTTGCAGCAGCTATTCAGGATTACCAAAGAGGTCTGATAATAGGCAGCCGTGCTACTTTTGGCAAAGGCAGCGCACAGGTTTTGTACCCTCTCGAACCTTACCTCTCCAACGAACAGTTAGATCTCAAACCTTTGGGTTCTATCAAAACAACTATCCAAAAATTTTATCGTGTTAATGGTGGAACAACTCAGACACAGGGTTTGACTCCCGACATTGTTTTGCCCGATGCCTATTCTTATATCGAAAAATATGGGGAACGCCGAAGAGACCATGTTTTGGCGGTTGATGAAGTGAATCCTGCTAAGTTTATTGGTTGGAACCATTCTGTTCAAAATTTGGAGCAGCTTCATGCCGAAAGTGAAAAACGATTGGCGAACAGCGAATTGTATGCTACGATGGATGCTTACCACCAATTTTCGCAAGAACGCAAAAAAAATACCTACAAACCTTTGTCATTGACCACTTTTAGAGCTGAACAAACGGCTGCTAAACTGCAATCGAAAAACTATACAGACCGCCCAGAAGTAGAAAATTTTGAAGTGGCTGCAATGGAGATTGAAAAAGCGGATATTGCTGCGGATTCTTTGCTTCAAAAAAAGACGAACAAGTTTCACAAGCAATTGAGAAAGGATTTTTATCTCTACGAAACGCTTCAAATTATCAACAACCTTCAAACGGATTCTGGGGCGATGAATGAGGAGGAGTAGAGAAATTCAAACGCAAATTCAAAGTTCAAATTCAAAAAATCTGTTTATTTTTGGGTTTCTTTATTGATTCAATAAAAACTTGAATTTGCGCTTGTATTTTGAATTTGCGTTTTAAAAACAGACCATGCCCCTACAACTTCACATCGAAGCCCTCGTTTTTTCGGCTCAAAAAGCCATTAGTATCAAAGAAATACAATTGTGTCTCGAAAAACTGTGGGATAAATCCATTGAAAAAGAGGCTATTCTATCAGCTTTGACTGCAATCCATGACAAATATACTTCTGAAGACTTTGCCTATGAACTGATGGAGGTTAGTGGTGGTTATCAATTTCTCACCAAACCCGAATACCACAAAACGCTCTCCATTTTTCTCCAACAAAAAGCCAAAAAACGCCTGTCTCGTGCGGCAATGGAAACGCTGTCTATCATTGCTTACAAACAACCAATTACCAAAATCGAAGTCGAACAGGTGCGTGGAGTGAACTGCGATTACACAATTCAAAAACTACTCGAAAAAGAATTGGTCGAGATTCAGGGCAGAAGTGATGCGCCTGGTCGTCCACTGATTTACAAAACAAGCGACAGTTTTATGGACTATTTTGGCTTGAAGTCGGTGGCGGATTTGCCGCAATTGCAGGATGTGGAAACGGAGGTGGAGAGTGAGATTGGGGTTAGGGAGGAATGAAAAATGAAAAGTAAATTTTGTTGTTATGGATTTTTTGGAGATATTTGGAAGTAAGTGAAAAATAGATTTACGATAAATATATGAAGAAACTTGATTTAGATAAATTGAAAACAGGCATTCCTGTTATTTCTAAGAAAATTGGTGCATTCTTAGCAGAAGCTGCTGCAATTTGCTTACACATGAATGGCTATCAAACAGGTGTAAAATTAACAGTAGAAGGCGAAATTGAAGAAATTGTAACTATCGAATGGAACGATAAAATTACAGATGATGTTTTGAATAGCTGGAACGATGCAAGAGAAGCTACCGAATTTGGCGCAACAGCTTTGGCTATTTTGTTGTTGTTAGATTATACTGACTTCACCCATTTCATAAGAGCTTATCAAGGGACGGGGATAGATTATTGGTTGGGAAAAGGTAAATATACAGGTGAGGTATTGCCAACAGGTGATAGAAAAGGTAGATTGGAGATATCTGGTATTTTGAAAAAAAGCAGAGGCAATACCGTCAATACACGAATCAATCAAAAGAAAAAGCAGTCTAAAAAAACAGATAGTACCAAATTACCTGTTTATATTGTAGTGGTAGAGTTTAGTGAACCTAAGGCTAAAATTATTAAAAAATGAATGTCATCAACATCATACACAACAAAGCGATTGAATTTGCAGACGAAGCAATTATTGCTCAATATAAGGGGAGTCCTTCTACTGTCAAAGAGTTGTATTACAAGGCATTTCAATTGGAAAAAGAAGCAGCTCTTCATGTCCCCTTAGATAGTAGTGATTTAGTACCAAGATTTGTATTAATGCGAAGTGCCGCATCCTTAGCCATGTTAAGCGAACAGTTTGAAGAAGCGGAGAAATTGATTGCTTTGGGTTTGTCAAGCTCTCCTCCAAAGTTTATTAAGGAAGAACTATTGACATTGTCAGAAGAAGTGAAAGAGAGGAAAGAAAATCAAGTTAAAACAAATTTTATTCAGTTGATTGGCTTATTTACCTATGCAAACGCCAATGAAAACGAAATCAAAATCCAAGACAGCAACCCTCCTTTCTTACATACCTTCATTGCACCTGCTAAACAAATTAAAATGTTGGTTAGGGAGCATTTTTTAGAAAAAGTGAGCGTGATTGCTCATGTTTCTACAAGTGGGATTTTATTGATGAAAGAAATGAAAAAGGCTATTTGAATAATTGAAAGAAAATAGTCAAGGAAAGTTTGTTGTTATGGTTTTTTTGGAGATATTTGCAGGTAGAAGTGAAATATTAATTATTCTAAAACCTATAATGAAATATAAGTCATTTACAAATTTCAAAAAGAAACTAGGTCAGTATAATTTAGTTATCAATTCAAATGAATTATCTAATTTAGATTTTCTTGATAATGTTGGAGGGATAGAAGATATAAAACATTTAAATGACAAATACTCCTTACATATTTATTCTGAACGATTTGTAAATATTGTAACAAAAATGCCTTATTTATATATAGTTTCAGCATATCAACAATCTGAAATTTTTTTTCAACAATTCAAAAAAGAATTACAGCCTTATGCTCACCAAATTAGCCCTTCAAGATTACTAATGTTCTATTTTAATTTTGCTCAATCAAATTATTTCTCAAAA
>JBMYXW010000205.1:0-5945 GCA_049608825.1 Chitinophagales bacterium | reverse complement strand
GGATTGTTGCTGCTGAGCCTATTGCTGTTCGTGATAACAGGAATCGTCTTGGTACTCAACAGCCCTAAAACCCAAACTTGGCTGCTCCAAAAAACCACCCAATACTTATCCGATAAGTTGGATACAGAAGTGCATATCGAAAAGGCGTATGTAAATATTTACAGTCAAATCGCCTTAGAGAATGTATTGGTGAGAGACTTGGAGGAGGATACTTTGTTATTTGTCAAGGTCTTGCAGGTTGATATTGACAAGTTGGGATTGTTTAATAGAGAACTCAGTGTAGAAGGTATTACACTTCAAAACCCTTATTTTCATCTCTTCCAATCCCGAAACGATACCACAAATAATTTGGCGAATTTGTTGGCTAAACTATCTAAAAAAGATGAAAATACACTGCCTACTTCTCCTTCAAAAACACTTCCACAAGACAGTTTACTTCGTGAAAAACTGTCTCCTGCAAAAAAAGATTTTCCGATTTCTCTTTCACTCCAATACCTTCAAATCCATCACCCACGCATACATCTCGAAAATCACTTCAAAGGAAACGATACGTGGATAGATTTGGAACAGGCTAAGGTCGTAGTTGATAACTTGAATGTCTCGCAAAAAACATTGACATTGAAGGAAATATTGATTGAGAAACCCGATGTGTGGCTCTGCAATTGGGAAAAGAAGGAAGACATCGAAGAAGAAGTCGATTATCAGACCCTCATTCCTTTGAATCAAAGTGGTTGGACGATTAGCACCGAAAAATTGCAAATTGAAGATGGTGAATTGACCATTCAAAACGACCGAAAAAATACCGAACTCGAAGACAAACTTATCAACTTTGCCAATTTGGGCGTTCACGATATCCAAATAGAAATGAGTCAAACTGTTTTGGGCTGGGATTCGTTGGGAGGAGTGATTGAGCATTTGAGGGCCAAAGAAAAATCAGGTTTTGTCCTATCAAATTTGGCTGCAAACATAGCATTGACCCCAACGAGAGTCGAGTTAGATGGGCTGTGCCTCATTACACCCACCACTTATTTGGGGAATTATTTTGCGATGGACTATCCAACTCTGACAGGTTTTTGGGACTTCAACAAATACATCCGCATGGATGCTAATTTTGACAAGGCCATCATCACCCTCGAAGATGTTGGTTATTTTGTGAAAGGTTTGTCCAAAAACAAACTACTCTATGCCCAACGAAATCAACCGATTGAACTTTCTGGAAAAATCAAAAACAAGGTGAGTCGCTTGAGAGGGGAAGATTTGGAACTAAGGTTGGCGAATACCTTTTTTGCAGGGAACTTCAAATTGTCTGGATTGCCCGATTTTGCCTCGACCAATATTGACTTCAAAGTAGAACAACTTCGCACCAACATCGCAGAAGTTCGACGACTTTTTCCAGACCTTCAAATTCCAGACAACTTTGACAAGCTCGGTTCATTGGGTTTTTATGGGCGATTTTCAGGGTTTCCCAACGACTTTGTAGCAGATGGAGCACTCAAAACCAATGTTGGTAAGGTGGGCTTGGATATGAAAATGGTGACAACTGACCGTATTGCAGCTTATTCGGGAGACTTGGATGTGATTGATTTTCAGTTGGGTAATTGGCTCGACAAGCCCAAACAATTTGGCTTGGTGTCTTTTTCGAGTCGGATAGTAGGAGAGGGGCTTCGATTTGAAGATTTGCAGGCAACGATTGATGGAAATGTACAACAGATACAATTCAATGGCTACGATTACCGAGATATATCTGTGGATGGAGAGGTGAATCAACGCCTCTTTAAAGGAGATTTGCACGTTTCCGATCCCAATTTGCAGTTGGACTTTGCGGGTTTGTTGGACTTGAATGGCGAAATACCGAAATACGATTTTGCAGCCAATGTACAACGCATCAACTTACACCGATTGAATTTGTCCAAAAAGCAAAATGCTTCAATTGCAGATATCGTATTGAAGGGCAGAACCAATTTGAAACTGCAAGGCAATAATTTGGACAATATTGAAGGGGATGTGAAATTGGCGAATTTTCGCTTTGAGCAGGGGGAACGCACTTTTGATGTAAAGGAACTGAATCTCAAATCCACAATTGCAGATTTCCAACGAGCCTTGGAAGTGCGTTCAGACGTATTGGATGCGGATTTGAAGGGGAGTTTTACCTTTGCAGAAATGCTGCCCGCCTTCAAAAATTACCTCTATCATTACCTGCCACACCGTTTTCCTTTTTCCAAAAGAACAGGCTCAGAGCAATTTACCTTTGATGTAACCCTCAAAAAACCCGTTTCGGTTTTACAAGCATTTGTACCCAAACTGGAAGAGGTGCAAGAAGGAACAATTGAAGGGCATTTTGACAGTCAATCGAAAGTGACGGCTTTGAATGTGGACATTCCTGGTGTGACTTTCGATGGTTTGACCTTCAATGATTTTTACTATCACGCCCATTCTGAAAGTGCCGAACAGTTTGATTTTGAAGTGGGAGTGAGCAATATTTTCAACGAAAAAAAGAAAAAATCAGCTTTTCCCGAAATCAAAGCAGAGGGAATTGCCTACAATGACAGCATTGACTTTGACCTCAAACTGGCAAACGACACAACGGCTAATTGGGGCGCAATTGCAGGTGTTTTGAGTTTGCATACCGATACAATGCAATTGCAGTTGGACAAAACGATTGGCGCATTCAACTACGATAGATGGGAAGGCACGACAGGTTTGATTGCCTTCAAAGACAAAAATTATTTTACCATTGAAGGAGTAGAATTGAGAAATGGCAGCCAAAAAATTGGCATTCGAAGTCGCCCCTCCAAAAACCACCAAAACTACACGGAAATACTCTTAGACAGCGTAACCATAGAACAGTTTCAACAAATACCTGCTATCAAAAACCAAGGCTTGAAGGGGATGGTAAGTGGCCAGGTGGATATTCGAGATGTGTTTGAAGAACAGACAATTGCAGCAGATTTGAAGGCGGCGGGCTTCAATTATAGAGGACAAAATTTGGGTTTGGTGGCTGTTGGGGCTAAAAAGAGCAAATCCGACAACAGTATTCGCATTTTTGCGGATGTAAACAACGAACGCTTCAATGTTGAGGCGGATGGTTATGTGCATTTACCAGAGAAAAAGGGCGACCGAGAACAATTAGATTTTGAGATAAAAGTCAAAGATGGAGATTTTGGTTTTGTGGAAGCTTATGTGGGGAGTAATGTATCGAATACGAAAGGTAAAATTAGAGGGAATTTGAGGCTGTATGGCGACCCGATTGCTCCGAATTTGGAGGGGGAAATGATGGTGATGAATGGGGAAATGACTGTCGATTATCTGCAAACAAGGTATAAGTTTCACAACCAAAAGGTGCTTTTCAAGGGCAATATGATTGAAGTCAGTGGTGGGAAGTTGAGCGACCGAGACGGAAATTCTGCTAAAGTGGATGCCAAATTGTACTTCAATGATTTTGTGGATTTGAGTATTGATGCTCGAATAGAAACGATGGAAGACCGTTTTTTGTGCTTGAATACCAAGGCAAAAGACAATGAACAGTATTATGGAACAGCGTATGCAGATGGACTGATTACCTTCAAAGGTTTGTTGAGCCAGCTAAGAATGTATGTAAATGCTCGGACTGAAAAGGGAACGGTATTGTATGTGCCGATTAACTACGATGCGGATGTGGCAAGCGATAATTTTTATACGTTCATCAACAAGGAGGAAAAAAAGAAAAAAGAGGAAGACAAGTTGAGTTTTTCGGGAATGCGAATGGATTTTGATTTTGAAATGACCCCTGATGCCGAGATTCAATTCATCTTTGATATGCAGGCGGGTGACATCATGCGTGGGCGTGGAAATGGCGATATTCAAATGATTGTGAATACAATCGGTGATTTTCGATTTGATATGTACGGCAATTACACGATTGAAGAAGGCAGCTATCTGTTCACCCTTCAAAACTTGGTCAACAAATACTTCAAGGTCAAAAAAGGGGGAACGGTGAAGTTTGGAGGCGATCCTTACAAAGCTCTTTTGGATGTCAATGCGATTTATTCATTGGAGGCGACCCGTTCAGATTTGATTGAGGAAGACGAAAAAGCACTGCTCTTGGCTTCGGGAAACGATAAGGAAGTGGAAAGAGCTTTGAGACAAAGAGTTCCTGTGGATGTGTCTTTGATGTTGACGGGTTCGCTTGAAACCCCCAATGTGGCCTTTGACATTCGTATGCCCGAACTCGGAACAACTGCAGTGGACAATATGACTGCCAACAAAATACAAAGTATCAACAACTTTAACTTAGCCGAACTCAATAAGCAGATTTTTGGCTTGTTGGTGCTGAATCGCTTCTTGCCCTCGGAGCGTTTTGAGGTGAGTGGAACGGTGATTGAAGAAGGGGTGATTACGACGGTAAGCGAATTTTTGTCTAATCAATTGTCCAATTATTTGGGTGAAATCGTATCAAATCTCATTCCCGATAGCGACTTCAATGTGATTTGGCGAAACTATCAATTGGAAGACCTAAGCACGAGCAGTGGCGAGTTCAAAGGCGACCGCAATGAGATTGAACTGACTTTCACCAAACGGTTTTTTAATAACAAAGTAGCGGTCAATGTGGGCGGTAACTTCAATGTGGGGAACAATCAAGTGAATAGTGGTCCAGAGAACAATGTGCTGTTTGCGGCAGATTTTGAGTTGGAATACAAGGTGACGGACGATGGAAAGCTAAGGGTGCGATTCTTCAATAAGGCGGACTACGACATCTTCAATGAGCAATACAACAAAACAGGGGCGGCCATTTTTTGGACGCATGAGTTTGAGCGTTTTGCGGATTTGTTTAGGTCGAATAAAAAGAATGTTTCTCCGAATACTGTTCCGTCTGAATTGTTAATTCCTCCCGTTGAATTGTCAGAGGACTCGATGCGTTTGGAGACGATATTGGAGATTAATAAGTAGAGACGTTTTACCAAAACGTCTACCATACACCCACCCGTTCACGCCCACAAAATTCCTACGAAACCCCAAATTCTTGTTGCCCTTTCCTGTGTCCGCTTCAAATGTCGACAAAAACCTCCCTGCCCTCCAAAGGAGGGTTCTATATGTTGTTGAATTTTCGCTTATTTGGAAAAAGTTGGAACTTGACGACACCTGAAAGGTTGGTCAACGTTTTTGTTGGGGAATTAAAAAATCACCAATGTAGAGACGTTTTACCAAAACGTCTATCATACACCCACCTATTCACGCTCTACAAAATTGGTAAATAGCTGTTTTTCAACAACTTTAAGTACCTGTAAAAGTAGTAGCTTGCCTGCTAATAATTTAAAATTACTTTCGTATGCATTATATGTATTTCATTGGTATAGATATTTCTAAGAGTTGGTTTGATGTAGCAGTTTTTGACAAAACCCGACACAAGCGAAGGAGTAAATTACCCTCGAAGCAATTTGATAATGATGAAAAAGGATTCTTTTAGAATCTTCTAAAAAAATCATTGTGCAGATGGCAGAAGAAGTTAAAAGTATTGAAAAAGAGATACTTAATATTATTAATACTGAACCACAACTCAAAAAAAACTATGAATTGATACAATCTGTTCCTGGTATTGGAGCAGTTATAGCTGCATACATTGTCATATATACTGAGAATTTTACTAAATTTGCTGATGCACGCAAGTTTGCTTCTTATTGCGGAATTGCGCCTTATGAATATGAATCAGGGTCAAGCATTAAGGGCAAAACTAAAATATCTTCGTTTGGTTACAAGCGATTGAAATCTCTGCTTTTTATGGGGGCTATGTCTGCGAGTAAGAATTGCCCTGAATTGCATTTGTACTACAAACGAAGGCTGAAAGTAGGCAAAAAGCCTATGGATGTTTTCAATGCCATCAAAAACAAGATGATACATCGAGTTTTTGCCGTAATACGTCGTCAATCGCCTTACCTGGCTTTGGATGGTTATTATACTCTCAAGAAACA
>JBMYXW010000204.1:0-5956 GCA_049608825.1 Chitinophagales bacterium | reverse complement strand
TGCACTTTAGACGAAAAGCCAGTTTTTTCCTAAAGTGCAAAAAAGTAAAGTCAGAAATGTATAATTCATTGAATTCGTTTTCAATTACTTACATTTGAAAGATTTTATTCGAACTTTTTGGTCAAAACTCTAAAAGATTAACATCTATTAAAAAACGATAGGTTATAATTCCAGCCATTACCCTGCTAATTTATAGGTGGTTATTTCTCTCTCTACCATTTGAGCTGCAAATGTCAAACAAGCCAAAATATCTGCTTCTTCCAAAAAAGGATATGCTTCCAAAATATTTTCGTGACTTTCACCTGCTGCTAAATATTCCAAAATAGTTCGAACCGTAATTCTCATGCCTCGAATAATGGGTTTACCATTACAAATTGATTGATTTGAAGTAATTCGAGTTATTGCTAAGTTTGACATAAAATATATTTTAATAAAATTAAAGACAGGCTTCAACTTTCTACTCTACAATTATATCCTCCAAATAGTTTCAAAGCATCCACACACTCCAAACCCATACCGTTGAATTTGCATTTGAAACTTGAACTTGCATTTTAAAACGCCCCTCTCACCAATTTCACAGGATTCAGCGCATCAATATCCAACAAAAAACTCACCCGTTGTAGCAATTTCAAGTCGCTGATTTCCAATCTTTTCTTGAAGTCCTCCGAATAAATGAGAGGTAAATACACTTCAAAGGCATCGGGAATGATGACCAAAGCCAAACCACCTTCAACCAACAGTTTTTCCGACCACGGAATCAAACTACTGCTGCTTTTGCCATAGCCCAAATTGAAATAGGCTTTCACAGGCAATGTGGACAAAAGCGTTGTTTTGAGATTGGCAGCAAGTAAGTATTCATTCGCAAAACCGACCGAACCCAATGGAATTTTGAAGCCACCATGTTGAGTAGTCACTTGCCGAGAAAAGAAACCGCTTGATTCGTTTCGTCCAAATAAATAGTCGTCATACACAAAATCTCGTGTGCCTGAATCGCTCATGGTCAAGACGATTCCAGGAGCATCATTTTTGAGAAAGTAACCGCCAAAGAGTCGGATATCCAAACCATCCGTTTTGTCGCCTTTGTAAGAAAGACGGTAATTCACCTCCGTACTCGCCAAACTAAAATCTTTTGATTGCTGCAATTTGGCTTTGAAGCCGTAAGGATGAATGCGTCTGCTGTCGGTCAATGAAAACGACAATTCATTGATAGAGTAGGAATTATTTTTCAAAGCACGCTCCACATTGTAAAAAGCAGTGTCTTGGGTGAAGCTTTCTCGGTTCATATTGATGTGTCTGAACTGCAATTGTTTTTCGACCGAACTACGAGGTGTTTTGGGGCGAAAGGTCAGCGTGGCAGATGGCACAAATCGAAGGTACTGAATGTCTTCGTCAACTTGTTGAATTTCGGGCGGAGCAGTTTCTTTTGGGAAAGCGGATAGGTTGGCTTCGGTGAATCGCCTTACATCCAAACCCAAAGTCAAGCGTTTAATCAAACCTGTAGGTCGGTCTTTAGCCCGACCAAACTTCAACAAATGGTACTGAATATTTGCCGTTCCAACAATGTCGGAAGCGTTGAGGCTGAACATTGGATTGACAAAATATTCGACTCTTTTTCGAGGGGCAAGGCTGTTGTAAAATGCTGCTCCGAGCATCAAACCATCGTATTTATTGAAGCCCAATAGAGGCGTGTAAAAAATCTGTTTGCGGTTTTCGTCTTCGAGACTACCGAATAATTTGAACTGAATCGGTCGGTCTCTTTTTCCTCCTTTGAAGCGGTAATTGTTGTTGCGGCGGTTGATTTCGGGAATGTAACCACCTGCATCAATCCGCAATTTGTCGTATTTCAGAGCAGGAAATTCCACCTTTTTTGTTCCCTTGAAGCCCTCGTACCAACGGGTCGCAATGGCAGAGTCGCCTTTGAAGGCTGTGAGTGAAAAAGGGGCTGATATTTCACCCGTTTTATTTTTTATTTCTGCTCGATGTATTTTCGTTCCTGCATCGTTTTTGCCATAGCGGAAAATATAGTTGGTTTTGTAGTCAATCGTTTTGGTGGTGTTTAGCAGTTCTTCAAAAAACCACGCAAAATCTTTGCCTGTTTCTGCCTCCAATAATGTCCGAAAATCGCTGGTATTGACGTGTTTGAATTCATATTCTCGGTAGAATTTTTGCATGATTCGGTCAAATTCTTCTATTCCCAAATAGCCTTCCAAATAGCGCATCGACAAAGCGGCTTTACCATAAATAATCGAGCCGTAATTATCGCTTGTTAGTTTTTCGGAATGTAAACTGATAGGCTGGTCATTGGCTTGTCGAGCATAGAGCAAGTACCAGTAATAATTGTAAGGTGATGCGTAAAATTCTGAGAAGCCCAAATTGCTGCCTGCATTGTTGGCATTGACGCTTGGCAAACTGTCGTAATTGCCCAGTTTGGGATATTTTTCTTCGAGATAGCGGGCTTCATAGTAAGAATTCATGCCTTCGTCTATCCACGGTTCGTCTCTTTCGTTGGATGCCAAAATCGCTTGAAACCAGTTGTGACCGACTTCATGCACCAATACGGACTCCAAATAAGTGTCGTCTCCTGCATATCCAATCACCGTCACCATCGGATATTCCATGCCACTGCCTGCGCCCAAACCACCTTGAACACCAGTCACTTGACCATAAGGATAATCGCCTAAATGCTGTGAATAAAACAATACAGCACCATTGATGTACTCCAAGCTGTGCTGCCAAAGGTTGGCTTCTTCGTTGGTGAACATCGACCATGTCGTCACTTTTCGACCCGAACGGGGCAGCGTTACTTCATCCTTCAATACGTGGTAGCGTTTGTCGGCAAACCATGCAAAATCGTGGACATTTTCTTGGATGTATTGCAGGGTTTTGTAGGTGGTGTCGGAGGCGGGAAAACTGTTGTCCCAAAGTGAGAAGCTCTTTTTTGCAGCCGTTTCTTTGGCTTTTTCAGTGAGCCATTGCAGTTCTTCTTCGTTTTGCAGCATACCCGTTGCGCCGACTACATAGTTGGTCGGCAGGGTGATTTCTACGTCAAATTTCCCGAACTCTGAGAAAAATTCTCCCTGGTCGAGATAAGGCATCGGATGCCAACCGTCTTGGTCATAGACTGCAGGTTTGGGATACCATTGGGTGATTTGGTAGGCTTGGTCTTGGTGTCCCAAACGGGAATAGGTGACAGGAATTTTGACCCGAAAAGGAGTACTGATATTGGTTTTGCTCTTTGGCAAAAGCGGCTCTTTCAAAAGCAATTTTACGATGTCTTTGTGTTCTCTGTCGGGTTCCCATTTCAATTTTTGGTCGCCTGCTTTGAACTTCAATTGGTCTATATATCCTCTGTCTTCTTCAAGAGAAAAGTAAAAATCAGCATCGCCGTTCTCCAAAAATTGTTTGGCGAAAGCGGTCGATTGATTCTTGTAGGCATTGGGCCAGAGGTGAAAATAGATAAAATCGAGGGTATCGGGAGAATTGTTGATGTATTCTATTTCTATGCGTCCATCCAATTCGTGCTTTTTGTCGTTGAGAACTACGTCAATTTGGTAATTGACCGTTTGTTGCCAATCATCGTTTGATTGTGCTTGTGATAAAAATGGAGTGACAAAAAATAGAAATATAAGAAGTATGGTTGTTTGCTGCATCGTTGATGTTCATTGCTTTGAAGGCTTAGAGGTGACATCTTTGAAGATAAACGGAAAAGGTCTAATCTCTAAGCCGATGGTAAGATGTCACCTTTTTCATGCTTCAAAAGATTACACCTTACCATCTCGCTATTAAAGCTGCAAATTTAGTTAATTGCCTTTACATTACCGCTTCAACTGTTGGCAAGGTTTCCAACAGTTGCCAAAGTTTCCGCTATTTTCGTCCATCGTCCACCGTCCATCGTCCACCGTCCACCGTCCATCGTCCATCGTCCACCGTCCACCGTCCACCGTCCACCGCCCATTACCGATACCGAATCGCCGCCTCTTTGTGCAAATTAATCATCTTGTCTTCAATATCATGCACCATTTCAATAAATCGAGAATCACGTTTCACTGAACGGTTCCGTACCAAAGGTAGGTCGACTTGGAGGCGGTGAATTATTTTGGAGGGAGTAGACTTCATGATAAATATTTCGTCCGCTAAATAGACAGCTTCTGATATATCATGGGTCACAAAAACGATGGTGGGATGGATTTCTGCCCAAATGTCTTTGAGCATGTTTTGCATTCGCAATCGGGTGTTAATGTCCAAAGCTCCAAAAGGTTCGTCCATCAACAAAATTTGTGGATTGACCATCAAACTCCGAGCGATGGCTACTCGCTGCAATTGTCCACCTGAAAGCGTAGGGTACTGAGCATATTTTTCTTCATGCCCTGCCAAACCCACTTTTTTGATGATTTCTCTGGCTTTTTCTTCTCGCTCTTTGCGGGGAACGCCTTTGAATTTCAAGCCTAAAGCCACATTGTCGAGGACGGTCATCCACGGAAGTGAAGAATATTTTTGAAAGACCATCCCAATACGGTCTTGCTCCGTTCTAAGCTTTCCATTCAAATAAACTTCCCCTTCAGTTGGTTTTTGCAGCCCTGCAATGTAGCGCAATATCGTGGACTTGCCACAACCCGACACGCCCAGTATGCAAATAAACTGCCCTTGATTGGGCTTGTTTTCTATGAGCATATTGAAGTCTTTGATTATCCAATTCTGTCCACCATCGTAGCTTTGACCCATGTTTTTGAGCTCGATGATGTTGGTGTTTTCTGTGTCTTGGAACATAAGGATTAGTTGTTTCTTGGTTGATGCTTTGGATAGATAGTAACAGAACTTGATTTTATGTGGTATTGTTTTTCGTAGGTGTGGCTTCTCCTAAAAACAACTATATTGAAGACCAAATTACACTTTTGATAATGATGTGCGATTCTCAAAAGATAAAACTCCTTACAAAAACTCATTGAGTGGTAATTTTACAAGGGCAACGAAAGCGTTGAGAGGAGGGTATTATTTTCACATCGAACCCAATAACTCTTTTATTGGAGGTGGTTTTTGGGGACCCAGTTCAGCCGATTTGAGGCGGTTGAGACAAGAATTTGCAGCCGACCCAGAACCGCTTCGAGCCATTATTTACTCCAAAGAGTTTAAAAACTCATTTGGGGAATTGAAGGGAGAACAATTGAAAACTGCGCCAAGAGGATATGCCAAAGATCATTCTTCTGTTGACCTTTTACGCTACAAACAGTTTTTGACCTATCAAAAATTCAGTGATAAAGAAGCGACTTCTGGCGATTTTGCATTGAAGTTATCAAAAGGCTTCACAAAGATGTTTCAAAACTTTCCTCTCAAATCCACACTGCAAAAATGTCTTTTCCATTCTCCAAAACCCGCTGCTTCCGCCAAGTTTTTTTGGTTCTGTACTCAAAAATTACCAAAAAACCAGCTTTGAGTTTTTGTCGGTCAAGATAATCAGTGAGTTGTACCACACCTTCTTTGTGATATTTCAGTCCTTCCCAGCGCTTCAACTCCACAAGATACTGATGCTGAAAAAAGGTAATCACTACATCCAAACGTTTTTCTTGAGAGATTTGGGGTTCTTTGAAGGTATAGCCACTGCCATTGACAATCGGACGAATAAATGCCAAAAAAATCAACCGCCATTCTCGTTCTAAAAAAGGCTGATCTTGTTCGCTGTATTCCATCTTCATAAACTCCTGAAATTTCAAGAGGATTTTCTCAACATCCAGCTTATTATCAGGCAGTAAAAATTGGTTTTCAAAATTGTAAGAACTCGCTTTTCGCAAGCCCACTTCAATATTGGAAGCCATGTAGTTGTAAATGCGTTGTTCGTAAATACGATTGTGAATTTTGACCTTACCATTTCGCTTGAATACACCGTACAACATCCCCATTTTGATAACCGAATTATCGGGATTAAAAGCTACTTTGTCCCCTTCAATCAAAATACGGAAAG
>JBMYXW010000203.1:0-5970 GCA_049608825.1 Chitinophagales bacterium | reverse complement strand
GTTCCTCTTTCTCCATATTTGATTCGGAGAAGGTCGTTGAAGGTTTTTGCTTGTTTGTATTTGTTCATTGTTTCAATTCACAATTTAGATTTCTTCTACTGTATTAACCAAACACAAATGGAATAAAATATGTTCCCAAATTCCAAAACAGTAGATTTATTTTTCAGAATCAAGTGCCTCATAATCAATTCCCAAAGCCTTCATTGTCTCAATATTCAGGTTTCCAATCGGCAAATAATAACCTCTTTGGAGTTGTTCCAAATCTTCCATCATCTTTTTGGTTTTGAAGGAATTGAGCGGATAATTTTTATAGAATTGTCTTTCTTTTAAGACAAGTTTAATTTGGCGATAAAGCTCAGGAGTCTCATTTTCTTCACAAATAATTTCTACCCAGTCGCAATATCCTTTTTTGACAAGTTTCCTCTTTGCAATAACATATTCTTCATATAACTCTATTTCCTCTGGAACATTTGGTGCTTTCCTAACTTCTATTTCTTTGACGATTTCATAATGATCAGAAATGTACGTATATTCATAACACTTCCCTTCCTCTATAGGCTTCTCTTCTCTAGCTTCATCCGCAAGTAAGCAGTCTTGCCCAAAACAACAGACACTCATTGAAACTAATAATACAATCAATATACTTTTTAAATGATTCATTTGCAGTAAAATTAAAAATTTTCAAGCAAAAACAATCACTCGTCATTTCCAAAAATAAACCTCTTGTAATCAATCCCCAGAGCCTCCATTGTCTCAATATTGAAATTTCCACTGGGAAGACCGAAATCTTTTTGAAGTTTCGATAAAAAATGATTGAGCGGATAACCTCCATCATAGCCTCTTTTTCTCAAAGCATCTTTAATTTGATAATGAAGTTCAGAGGTTTCATCTTCTTCACAAATAATTTCTACCCAATCACAATATCCTTTTTTGATAAAAACTCTTGTCGTCCTCATTATTAAGTCTCTCATCCTTGCCTCCTCAGATAGTGGTGGCATTAATACTTGTTCTGTAACCGTTTTGTAGAAATCAGGAAGAAGCATATATACATAACACTTTCCTTCTTCAAGAGGCTTCTGCGCTTCAATTTCATCCGTGAGCAAACAATCTTGCCCAAAACAATTTATACTCATTGAAGCGAATAGTAGAATCAAAATACTTTTTAGAGAATCCATTTGCAGTAAAATTAAAAATGACGAACAACTCATTCACCTCCAAAAGATAAACCAATCATTCGTCATTTTCAATTCATTAACAGAACATTAACAAACGTTTATTCATATACTTCAATAACCTTTCCTTCCCAATAAAACGCCACATTATTCCCCAAGCTCAAAAACTCCGAAACAGCAGGTTCATTCTCCAACAAATCAAAATATTCGTCCGAAGCAAACGCAATACGTTGACGTTTGGCATTTTGGTTTTTGGGCGAAAGGACTTCCGCATCGACCCAAGAATTACCTTGATTTTGATAGACCGCACGACCTTGAATATTGCGGTATTGATTGGCGATGTCGTTTTTGTCAGAATCGGTTTTCGTTTCACCCTTTGCAGAACGGCTGTACATTCGGCTCTGTCCCTGTCGGGTTTGACCGATGTTCGAAGCCTTGTTGAGCGATTGAATCTCTTGACTGCTGCGAACACTGCTTGCGCCCTCTTTGCGTTTCATCGCACCATATTCTTCCTCTGCAATGTCCATACTGCTGTTTCGTTGCCAAAAACCAGGTCGTTCGTTGGGGCGAGGACTTGCACGTCCGATGTCTCTGCGGCGCATTTCCTCATCCTCCAAAATCAAATAACTCGTATAAGGAGTCACAATGCCGTATTTCTTCGCCAAAGTCACCACTTCCTCCACCAATTCTTTGTCTTCGCCATGCAAGCGGATTTGGTCAAGCAAATAACCGACTGCCCTTGAAGCCCAAAGCGGTGGAATGAAGTCGTGTTTTTCGTGGGTATCATCGGACAAACTCGCCTCGTATTTGAAGGACTTGGTTTGACCATTCACTTTGCCCGAAAGCATCACGCTCACATTATCGCTGCCCTTGTTGTCGTATCGCCCCAAAACAGTGACGGACGAGCCTCTAAACAAATCGGGGAGGTCTTTGGGATAGGTTTGAAAAGCGTTGACATTGCGGCTGAATCCCAGCTTCAAATCTGTCAAAACGGGCGAACTGACTTTGGTGTAAAAATTGGAGATTTTCACTTCAATGTCTTCGTCTGGCAAGATATAGCTGCGAAAAGCTTTGGTGTGTTCGGTGATTTTGTCGAGCAAATGTGTGTTGATGTCCTCACCAATTCCAAAGGTGAAAATGCGTGTATTTTCGCTGTTGTTTTCCTTCAATTTTTTGAGTAAATCATCCTCTTCCGTCACGCCAACTGTGGGTTTTCCGTCTGTAATGAACACCACCATATAGGGGCGGTCTTTGCGGGATTTGGCAGACAAGGCTTCCTCCAATGCTTCGTCAATATTCGTTCCACCGACTGCCTTCAAATCTTCAATAAACTCCCTCGCCTCCAATATATTGTCTTTGCTGGCTTCCTGCAAATCGCCAAACAAACCCCTTGCTTCTGTCGAAAAGCGCACGACATTGAAGTGGTCGCCTTTGTTCAGATTATTGACGCAAAAAAGCAAGGATTCTTTGGCTTTCTCCAATTTTTCACCCGACATACTACCCGACACATCCAAGACAAAGGTGATGTCTTTTTCGGCTATTTCTTGCTCCTGTTCTGCAATACCAGGATTGAAGGTCAGCAAAAAGAAACCGTCTTTTTTGCGAGGTTTGAAGGACAAAACGGATGCGCCAATCGCTTGGTTGTCGGTATTGAAGTACAGCTTGAAATCCACATTGGGTTTCACTTCCTTTGCTTCAAAACCCACTTTTGCTTGCTTTGCGCCTTTGCGGATAATTTCTACTTCGTGGGTGGGTGAATAGATGGTTTTGAGTTCGTCGTCGGCTTCCATGTTCACCACCAAACTGAGGTTTTGCAGTGGTTTGGCGGAGTATTTTTCGGTATTCAAAGGATAGACATATTCCACCGTTCCTGCGTCTTGGTTGAGCAGTTGGGAATAGGCGATTTTGATGCGGGTTTCGCTTCGGGGTTCTATCGGAAATATCCGCACTTTGAACAAGCCTTGCTGACTGTATTCCAACAATGCAGGGTCACGCATTTGGCGCACGATGTCCTCGTAAATTTTGCGGGCTTTGTCGGCATCCAACAATTCGGCAGGTGTTTCTTTGCCGTTGATGAACATCGAAAAATCGCTCAAAGTTGCGCCTTTGGGTATGGGAAACAAAAAATAACCTTCCAGTCTTCGGTTGTCGGGATTGTAAAACGTTTGGTCAATGCTCGTTTTGGCTGCTTGTCCTTCAATGTTTACTTCTACTTTTTCGGATTTGACTTCTAAAGGGAATGGGTTCACAGGTACGGGTGGACGGCGTGGTCGAATGGGAGGCATTGGAGGGAAATCTCTGGGCATTGTCCATCCATCGCTTTTGTGGGTGGCTATCATTAAGCCGCCTGCATAGGTGTTATTGAAAGTGGTGAATAGAGTAAGGAGGATTGTTATGAGAATTAAATTTTTCATGTTTTTGAGGTTCATAGAGCTGTCGCCCAGTGTTAATCCATAGGGCTGCACCCTATGTTACAATACATCGCTCCGTTGGAGCTTTTGGTTGAGGAGTTGGTTCATGGTTTTGGGAAGTCCATAGGACTTGAATATTTGTAGAAAAATGAAGAAAGATAAATAAAGAACTCCTTCGGAGTTCAACCTAAGTTGTACAGAGGGAAGTATTATTTGTGTTCAACTCCATACGGAGTTGGTGGGAATTTAGACCTTAAATAATTTCTACAAATATTGTACTCCTAACGGAGTAAAGGCATTTTTCGCCATTAATTATAATCCCAATTCGCAGCCTACGATTAAAATCGTGGGCTATGAATTGGGAATAATATTCTACTACTCCTTAAACTTATAAGACTTCGTTTTCGCCTGTTCTCGAATTGTACCAATCATGGCATCGTCCAAAGTACTTTCTCCTTCTGTTGCGGTTTTCGCACGTTCGGCAGTTTCATATTCTCGGCGTTTTTTGGAGAGTTCTTGGATTTTGGCTTGGACTTCTTTGCGTTCTTTGGCTTTCGTTTCGATGAAACCTTTGCGCTCGTCTTTGTCCATTTTTTTCATTTCTTCGGGCAAGGCATCTTCCTCCAATTCTTCTACTTCAACAGCAGATTCTTCTACCGCATCCACCAAATCCCAATCGGAGTTTTTGTAGGCGGCAGAAGATTTTGATACAACACGTTGGGCAGCATTGGAACTACCATAAGAACTGGCATTGCTGTCTTGAATGCTTTGGCGTTTTTTCTTGGCTTTCCCTTTGCTGCCGTAGCCTATGTAGGTATCATTTAGTTTGTTGTTGAGTTCACCAATCTCTTTGTCGTAGGGTGTTTCGATGTGTACGACGGCTTCGTTTTGGTTGATATGAATGTACTTTCCATCTGCAAGGTCTGCCCCATCTTTCCATTGGGTGCTGATGCCTTCTTCGTAATCACCACAGTAAATGGTGTTGACGATAATGCCTTGTTCGATGGCGGCTTTGCAGGATTTTTTGTAGTCGACATTGCCTTGTGTGAAGGGTTCATTTCCTGCAATGAAGATGATTTTGAGGTCCTTGTTGCTGTCGCTCCACTGCAAATCTTTGGTGGCGGTTTGGATGACGTGACCGCAGTATTCTTCGCCGCCATAGGTTGTCATGGCAAACAATTTTTCGGAAACCAAATCGAGGTCGGTGGTCATGGGTGCAATTTGGCGAATGTAACCATCTCGGCTCGATAAGTTATCGTTTCCGTATTCATATAGGGCGATTTGGAGATTTGGAATATTGCCTTCTTGGTCTTTGGCAAGGGCAAGTTCGTTGACCATTTTCCAAAGTTGAGATTTGGCTTGGTCTATTAAGCCGTCCATGCTGTTGCTGGTGTCCAAAAGTAACGCAACTTGAATGTTGCTTTCTCCAGCACTTTTGAGGGCAACGGGTTTGGCGTTGAATTCCATCAATGGGGTTTGGGACTCTGTTTTATTGATAATGGTTTTGGTTTCTTTTCCAAAATTTATCTGGATATCAATCTTAGTTATGCAGATTACTGCAATGAGTACAAGGGCTGAGAGCAAAAGTAATTTTTTCATGTTTTTGGATTTTCATAGGGCTATCACCCTAATGTTATGATAAATCACTCCGTTGGAGCTATTTAGATATTTTTTTATATATCAAGGTGACATCTTAACATTGAGTTTGAGATTACACCTTTTCGATTCCTCAAGATGTCACCTCAAACTCTAAAATCTATTCAATATCAATTCTTTGAATAGAGGGATTCCTTCTTTTTCACCTTCAAAGGTGATTTTCAACATATCATTTCCGTTCATTAGGCGGTAGGTGATGGTGCGTGGAAAATCGTTTTGGAGGTTGTCAAAGATGAGGTAGTTTTCGTTGTTGACACTTGTTTCGGAAGTGCGAAGTTGGTAGGTGAGTGTTCGCATGTTTTCGGGATGATGAATGATATAGACCATTTTATCTCCTTGTAGTGGGTTTATGCTAATGTGTTCTTTGAAGATGTTGATGCCGTTTTGTAGGGTTGTTGCAGTTCCCAACAATGTACCATTGGACATTGATTTCCAAGTTTCTTGAAAGGTTAAATCATTTGAAAAAAGCGACCAATTTCCTTCTAAGGAATTTAAAAACCCGAGGGTTGGTTTCACTTTTTTTGCCGACTCCAATTCTAAGGTACTTTGTGATATTCTTTCATCTCCATAGCCATCGAAGGGCAATGCATTGCTCAAAGAACCAGAGTAGAAATTGGCGTTGTAGCGGGCATAGGCATAGATTCCATTGGTATCAGTGATATTGAAAGTAGCTTTTACTGTTGGTGTTGCAGCTTTCGCAGTCGGTTGTGTGTTTTTATGGGCTGTTATAC
>JBMYXW010000202.1:0-5977 GCA_049608825.1 Chitinophagales bacterium | reverse complement strand
AGAGATTGGAATACAATAGGTAAATTCATAAAAAAATAATTAAAAGTCGTTCAAAAAACTGAACCAAGCGAGAACACTATGGAAGGAAAATTAGTTCCCGACTCACCTTTTATATTTCACATTATTTATCTTCCCTATTATCTTGTAATTCCTCTCCCAAAGCTCTCAATCTTTCTTCAATAGCCTCGTGAGAAGGTAAGTATTTGGCTAAATTTTTAGGTAATTCTTGGGTCAATTTATACGTTGCAACTCCAATAGGTTTGTTTGCATCCTTGAGTGCATATTCCACAATAGTTCTGTTTTTAGTTCGGCAAATAATAATTCCAATCGCATCATTTTCTTCTGGTAGTTTTATTTTGTCGTTCAAAACTGACAAGTAAAAATTCATTTTACCCGCATACTCAGGCTTGAATTCGGTTATTTTCAAATCAATCGCAACCAAACATTTCAATTTTCGATGGAATAATAATAAGTCAACATAAAAATCCTTGTCTCCTACTTCAAGATGGTATTGTGATCCCAAAAACGCAAAATCTGCTCCCATCTCCCGCAAAAATTTGCGAATGTTTTTTATCAAAGCCAACTCCAGTTCGTGTTCAAGGTGTTCATCTCCCAAGCCCAAAAAATCAAAAACATAGTCATCCTTTACTGCCATTTTTGCTTGTAAGCGATAGGCTTCCACAATCGTTTTATCAAAATTTGTTTGATTCAAAAGGTATTTTTCATACGTTTTTACATCAATTTTGTGAGCAAGTACGTTTTTAGTCCAACCATAAGCCTTGGTCATCAGAGTATAAAAATAACGTTGATTATCGTCTTTGCATTTTTGCATAATAACGAGGTGCTTAGACCAACTAATTTCTGCAACCAATGGTTGCAGTTTTTCGTTCTCCTTGTAAGTCAAGTAAAAATTTCGCATATTCCAAATATTACGAATAGATAAGCCTCGTATTCCAGGAAATTCATTTTGCAAATCTGTTGCTAAACTTTTTACAACAGAACGTCCCCAATCATGCTCTTCTTGTTTCTCTGAAATCAATTTGCCAATATCCCAATACAACTGAATCAATTCCTTATTGACCTTTTTGAGTGCTTCGTATTGCGCCTTGTGAATTCGTTCTTTTACCACTTTGACAAAATCGTTGTAATTCGTTTTTAATTGTTTGCTCATTTTTGCTTTTAAAAGAATAACACAGTTCAAAAAATAAATGTTTCCTACTCATTATTTATCGCTTCAAATAAATTGACAAAATATTGCACCTCAATTGCAGAATACAAAAAAGCGTCCAACACTTCACAGTTATTGAACGCTTTTAAAAGACAAGTTAAAAACCAAAAATTAAAATAAAACGATAAGAACTATTGTTTATTTTGGAAGAGGGAAGTGAGATAAGAGAGGAGAGATTCCAGTTTAATTACAGTCTCACTTCCCTGCTCCCATTTCTCTCATCTAAAGTTTATTTCACCACCTGTAATCTCCTCGTACCCATTCCATCAGGTGTTTGGAAACGAACAAAATACATGCCTGTATTCCAATCCACAACCTCCAAAGTAGTACCCAAAGTATTGGCTTCAAAAGATTGGCTGTGCATCAATTGTCCCATTGCATTGAAGACCTCCAATGATTGAACATCCAAACCACCAAAATTGAAGTTCACCATATCATTGCTTGGATTTGGATAAAAATTCAAGGCAGACAAATCAATCGTTGGGATATTGGTCACAACGCTTTCAGCAGGCTCAGTATTTAGAGCTTGTACAAACCCTTTCTCGCTAACAATGAGTGCATTGCTTGCCGAAATATTGAAGGGAATGTCAATAGAACCCGCTTTTTTACCAGCCACATTGTCGATTACAAAAATGCTGAAAGTAGCAATTTTGCCATGACCCGAAATACTCTCTCCATCCGTTCGGCTATAGCCCACATCGATTTTGCCAAGTTCGCCAAAGTCTTTGTAGAGACTGATATTATCCCCTCCATCAAACCAACTCGTTTCTTCAAAATCAAGACTCACAGAACCCAACTCTACTATATCCGAATCGTAGTCAATCGTAAATGCCAAACCATAGGCATCTTCGGCAGGTTGTTCTTCACTACCCAACAAGACATCTACTGTAATCCACGTATTGGCAGGTATTTGTTCGGGCAAAGAGAAAGAAATGGCAGGAGCATCTGCTGCCGCTTGTTTTTCGGCATTTTTGGCGTGTGTCAATCCATAATTTTGATTGATGGCTTCAATGTCTGTGCCTTCAACAATACCATTACCATTGCAGTCGGCATATTTAGAATTAACGGTGATGGAATCAAATGTCAAGCCTCCATCATTCGTTGTGAAAGTGCTGATGTCTTGCATCCAATCCGTTGAAGGCTGTGGATACCAATCGTTTGAAGCATTGAAACGAATCGTTCCTGTATTTCCAAAACCCAAGCCCAAAGCCATGATATCGAAGTTGTTGGCTACACCATCATTGTTGGCATCTCCTGACCATACACAGCCCATGCTGCAATCGACTCCAACTGTTAAATAAACCGTTGCGGTATCACAAACGCCCGCAAAATTGTCGCAAATAATGTAGTCAAAACTGTCTGCCCCTTCAAAACCTATATTGGGTTCATACATTGCCATACAGGGAATTGCCGCAGGGTCGCAGCCTACTGTTCCATTTTCGGGCTGAGTGAAGTTTGTGATAAACGCATTGTTGGCAAACAAATCATTGAGCTTCAAATCAAGATTTTGAGCACCATAAAATTCGATGGCAATGTGGTCGTCTATCGCTTGCAGACTGCTACCTACTTGTACATAGACAGTCGCCATATCACATTCCCCCGTGACAACATCACACAAAGTATAGGTGAATTGGTCTTGTCCTTGAAAATCATTATTAGGTACGTAAGAGATTTGTTCGGGCAAACTCTCTGCAATCGATATGGTACCATGAGCAGGTTCGCTGACATTTGAGAGTGTGTAAGTATTGATATTAAAAATATCATTGCTGAATATTTGGATGGTTGTGCCTGTGTTGACCGCCATCGTAACATAGTCATCTACTGCGTCAATAGCTGCCGTTCCTCCTACATTGATGTAAATCATTGCAGCGTCACAATCGTCAATTTCTGTATCACAAATAACGTAGAAAAATGAATCTATTCCTACAAAATTGGGATCTGGCGAATAAAACGGGGGCAATTCGGGATTGAAGCCCCAATAAATATAACCATTTTGGGGCTGTCCTAAATAAGCAATATCGGTACTTTCTGTGCTTATGTCGTTACCTAAGACGGTCAATTGCAGTTCACTTGTATTGTCATCTACTGTGAAAAAATCATCTATTGCCTGCAATGGCCCATCATTGTTGTCTATCACATAAATAACTACCTCCGCTTCATCGCAAGCTTCTGGAACACCACTGTCACAAATCATGTAAGAGAAAATAAATTCGCCTGTGAAATCTTCGGAAGGAGTGAAAATAAGACTGTTATCGGGCAATATTCCAATGATTCCTTCGGGATATTCACTCACAAATGGTTGAATTGTCAAACCTGAATTGGGACCATCTGGGTCATCATCGTTTGCCAAAATATCAATTGCTACAGGAACTCCCTGTTCCGTATAAGCAATATCCGTTTCTGCAACGGGAGGAGCATTGCCCATGCTGAACAAACTGATGAATACCGTTGCTGTGTCACAAATAGGTTCATCGGGATTAGGGCCGCCACATATAATGTAATTGAAGTAGTCTTCGGGAGGGGCATTCGTTGTTTCCAAAGAATAAGTAATCGTATTATCTAAGTTCAGTACAACACCACCATGTATGGGACTACCAACTTCTACTACATCCAAGTTTTCTCCAATATCATTTGCCAATACATCTATAGAAAGTGAAGACCCATAAACATAATCTACAAAATCATCTATGGCGAATATATCATCTGGTGGCGGCAAATCCGAAATCGAAACGATAACAGTCGCTTGACTGCAAATACCTGTTGTAGCATCACACAACTGATATACAAAACTGTCTTCTCCCATAAAGAAATCAGCATTAGGAGTATAGGTAATTAAGTTAGAGGAGGCTGCTACTTGTGCTGTTCCCAAACTTGGATTTTCTACAATATTGACATAAAGAGCCACATTGGTAATCGAAAGGTCATTCTCCGTTACATTGAGAACCGCTGCTTGAGGAGTAGGCAAATTGTAGAAATCATCAACTGCAATCGGATAAATAGGGTCATTGGGATTTATCGAGATATTTATGGTAATGGTCGCTTGGTCACAAGTTTCCAACAATTCGTCACAAAGCTCGTAACAGATGATTTCCGTTCCAGGCGTATTTGCTATATATTCTCCAAAAGAAGCAGACTGTGGTATATCGTCCGTGCCGCCTACTTCAATAGTTCCCAATTCAGGTTCTGAACAAAAACTAAGCGTTGTGGTAGGATTGAAGGAATCGTTTTCGGTGATTCCCGAATTGCTGAGAATGAAATTGCCGATATTGAAAAGCGAAACGCTTGGATATGGATTAGAGTTACTGATTTCAAGGCTGTAACTATCATCTACTGCTTCAATTGGGTTAGCAGTTCCTTCTGCTACAACGACCGATACCCAATTTGTTGAAGTCAATTCAAACTCATTTTCAATGGTATAAGAAAACTGTTCTGTTCCTGCAAAATCATCAGCAGGAATATAGAGAATTTTGTTGTTTTGAATACTAACCATTCCATCCTCTGGCTGTGTCAATTCGGTCAAAGTTAGCATCGAAGGAGGAACATTATTATCTATATCATTCACCAAAGCATCGATTTCGATGGAAGTGTCCATATAAGTAATAGCTGCATCGGGGATAGCTTGGGGCGGAACAGGGTCAACTCCGTTTAGTAGAAACATCATTGTGACTGTTGCCGTATCACATTCCAACATCAGTTTGTCACAAACCATGTAAGAAAAAGTCTCAACAGGTGTTCCCAAATTTATTTCTAATGTATAGGTAAAACCCAAATCAGGTTCATTGAGAACCCAAACTGGAGTCGTAGGCAAAAAAGGAGGCAATGCAGGAGGAATAACCATTGATTCATTTGGAGTGACTGTTCCGAAATTTAGATTGGTCAACAAAGCCCAAACAATGGTATCTTGTGTCCAAATCGTATCGTTTGCAAACAATTGCATTTCGTAGGGTTGGGTATCAAAAACTTCGTAGTAATCGTCTTGAACCGAAATATACGGTTGTGCTTGAGCAGATTGGAAACTTACTAAGAATAATAAGAAGCTAATAAATAGGGGAAAAAAGTGTTTTGAAGGCATAGCATGTATATTTTTCATTTTTTAAAATTTATGTTTTCGAGTTGATATTTTTATATGATACAAATGTGCCACAAAAAAAATGGAATAAAAAGTACATTGAAAGCAAATTGTACTGAATTAATAATTAATAAATGGTGGTTATAGATTGATAGTTAGGTTTTTATGATTTTTTTTGTGTGAAAAATAAATTTGCTTCAATAGATAAAAATAGCGTTGAGTGCGTTTTTTTGAGCAGAATTTTGTATTTTTCTTCTTTGATTTACCTTCAATACCTGTTTACATTTTCTCATTGAAGGTCATCAATAGATGAAACAAGATTTTAACCTTAAACTTTGAGTACCATGAAAATTTCCCAATCCTTTGTATTGTATATAAGTCTATTCACCTTGATTTTGTTGAGTAGCAACCCCTTATTGGCGCACCAAAAATTTGACAAAGGCGACAAAGTAGAAGTCAAATTAGTAGTCAATAAACAAGAAGTTTGGACAACAGGCACTTACGAAAAATACCACAAAGGAAAACATCGAGCTTCTTATTCCTACAATATTGACGGATGGAAAGGAGGAGGCGAATACCACCCTTTTGAAGACCATGAAATCCGACCTTTTACTGGCAACGTCACGACTACTTTCAAGAAAACGGCTTCCGATGAAGTCGAAAAAAAAGCTGCAGAAACG
>JBMYXW010000201.1:0-5977 GCA_049608825.1 Chitinophagales bacterium | reverse complement strand
AAGTTGTGAAGACAAACGAAATTTGGCGGTAGGTGAGTTTACAAAAACGAATACCAGTTTCGTCTCCAATGCTTTGCCAGAGGCACAATGTAAAATGGTTTTGATTGAAGAATTCAGTGGTGTAAGGTGTGTACGATGTCCAGCAGGGCATCAAACCGTTGCTGATATTTTGGAGGTTCGCCCTGATGAAGCTGCTGCTGTCACCATTCATGCAGGTTTTTTATCAGAACCTTATCCCGAAAACAGGGAAGATTATGTCTTGGATGAAGGGGAATTTTTGTACAACCTCTTTCAAGGAATTGCGCTTCCAGCTGCAGCAATTGATAGGGTCAATTATGAGGATGAAGATTATGTAGCGATTGTAAATAGAAATATTTGGACGGGAAAAATCAATGAACGCTTAGAGCTTCTTCCTCCTGTGAATGTCTATATCCACCATGAATTCAATCCTTCAACAAGAGAATTGCAGGTTTTTGTACAAACACATTATCTTCAAAATTTTGATACCGCAGCAAATCACTCCTTGAGTGTTAGCCTTTCGGAAAGCAAAATTATTGATTATCAACTTATTCCAAAGGGTGAAAGCTCAAGCGAAATCCAATCGGATTACCAACACAATCATGTTTTTAGGGGAATCTTAACGCCTAATTTGGGAATTGATTTGGATGTAGATAAATCAAAGGGAATCGTTGTAGAGCGAGTTTTCAATACTGTTTTGCCGAGTCATTGGAAGGCAGAGAACATGGAAATCATTGCTTTTGTGCATGACGCAACTGCAAACAATTATGTTCTTCAAGCTGCTAAAAGGCATTTGTAACTTCGTCTTTACGTTGATAGGTGTGGTTTATGTTGATAGATACTTGATATCAACCCAAACACATAGAATATATAAACACCCGAACACAATTATCAACCCAAACACATAAAAGACTCAAACCTAATTTCCTCCTCTTGTTCGAGTGTTTCTACTTGGAGTAACTCCCCGTCCTCCTTTAGAAGGATTTGTTTGAGGGTTGGTGTACTTCCCTCTTGTAGGAGTTTTTGAAGCAGGGCGAGAAGTAGGAATACTCTTACCTTTTCCAGTCGAAATACTACTGATTTCTTTGTATTTTGCTTTATTGGAAGGGTCAATTTTTATCATCGCACTATAAGCCCTTGATTTTGCGGGTGGTGCAACCTCATCTGATGCAAAAATATTCAATATTTCATCTGACTTGGCTCGCACAAATACATCCACTATCATAGAATTTGGCGTATTTTGATTCGCCTGTTGAACCAGTTTTAAAGCATTATTTAGGGCTGTTCGTGCCTTCTTTTGATCAGAAGCTAACAAATCTAAACCATTGAGATGATAGTCAAAATAAGCCTTTCGTAAGTTTTTAAATTTTTTGCTCATCAGATTGTCAATCAACCAATAACGGTTTTGATTTCCATCAAAAGCTGTCCAACCTTTACTTTTGTTGCGTGCATTTTGAGCATTGTTCACAATAGATTGTGCTCTCAAAAAATAAGGATTTCCTCCTTCTTGTGAAAAACTATCGTAGTCCAATCCAATAATGATATAGCTGTAATAAGCTAACATTGCCGTCAATTCTGAAAGATAGGCATTATCATTATACTCCAAGGGCTGAAACTCGGTGTATTCAAATGTCCAGTTTTTATCTTGATAGTTAAGCAGTACCGAATTGTAGCTTGAGCTATAGACTGGTCTATTTGATTGGATAACCAATTGAGCATTGAAGCGGTTGGCTGCCAATTCTTCCGTGATACTGATCAAAAAGCTACACTCGATGCGCTCTTGTGTTTGATAAACATCATTTGTCCATTTACGAGTATTCAAAAATTCTCTAATGTCGTTTTCTAATGTTTTGAATACCTTAGGATCGGTCAGCTGCAATTTGGGAGTTTGAATCACCACTTTTGCATTGAGTTCCTGTGCAGATAATTTGGTAACAGTGAAAAGGGTCAATAAGAAAAGTATGCTTAGAGTACGTTTCATGTTTTGTTGTTTTTAAACCGTCATTTTTTGTTTCAGTTCTAAGACCTTCCGAAGAATGTCTTCCGCTGCCTCTTTCTTAGATTTTAACTCAAATTTTTGAATACTATTGTATTTATCTAAGATAGTTATTTTATTGGTATTGTGTTTGAATCCAGCCCCTTTATCTCGTAAAGAGTTCAGTACGATACAATCTAAGTTCTTTTTTTGCAGTTTCTTCTGGGCATTTGCCAGCTCATTGTTGGTTTCTAATGCAAATCCAACCAATATTTGATGTGTTTTTTTGTTTTCTCCCAAAGTTGCCAAAATATCTTTGGTACGCTTGAGTGAAAGCGTCATTCCGTCTTCATTGTTCTTCTTCTTGATTTTAGAACTACTTACTTCGGATGGAGTAAAATCGGCAACTGCTGCTGCTAAAATAGCAATATCGACTTCGGCTTGTTTTTGCATTGCAGCTTCAAACATTTCTTGTGCTGTTCTTACTTTCACTACTTCAATGCC
Source organism: Chitinophagales bacterium (assembly GCA_049608825.1). Taxonomy (GTDB): domain Bacteria; phylum Bacteroidota; class Bacteroidia; order Chitinophagales; family UBA2359; genus JAUHXA01. The sequence goes on along the minus strand of JBMYXW010000201.1, from coordinate 3,480 downwards.
TTTGTAGCGGGGCTTCAACTGAGTGGGGCCCAATACCAGTCGAACGTATGCTCCTTGTTCAAAAGCTACTTCTGCTAAAGCAATTCCCATTCTACCTGTCGAACGATTTCCAATAAAACGAACAGGGTCGAGGGCTTCGTGAGTAGGCCCTGCAGTAATCAAGACTTGCTGGTTCTCCAATGGTTTCTCCAAATGATTTACAAAATATTCCTCTATTGTGTTGAGGATGCTTTCGGGTTCTGCCATTCGCCCTTTGCCAATCAATCCGCTTGCCAGCTCACCATGTTCTACTTCAATAAGATGATTGCCATAAGAGTTGAGGGTTTGAAGATTTCGTTGAGTAGAGGGATGCAGCCACATGTCCAAATCCATTGCAGGCGCAAAAAAAACGGGGCATTTTGCAGATAAATAAGTGGCTAAAAGCACATTGTCACAAATTCCATTTGCCATTTTTGCCAATGTATTTGCAGAGGCAGGTGCAATGAGCATCAAATCTGCCCAAAGTCCTAACTCAACATGATTGTTCCAAACTTCTTCTTGACTGCTAAAAAATTGGGTGACAACGGAGTTTTTAGAAAGGGTCGAAAAGGTGAGAGGAGAGATAAAATTTGTTGCAGATTGGGTCATGATAACCCGAAGTTCCGCCCCTTGTTTTACAAAGAGTCTGGTAAGCATTGCCGACTTGTAGGCGGCAATGCTTCCAGATATTGCTAATAAAATTTTTTTTCCTTTTAGATACATTAGGAATTTTGAATGAAAAAATATTGAATTTTGAATGAAGATAATTTTCAAAACCAATATTTTACAAGCATAAAATATGAAGTTATTTTTTCATAGTTCCTTATTTTTTGCGAGTATATTTCTTCTCTTTGTCTGCTTTACGAAAATACACTTCATCGTTCATAAATTCCTCTAATGCTAACAAAGTAGCGTGTGGCATACGCTCATAGAACTTTGAAATTTCTATTTGTTCTTTGTTTTCGTGAATTTCTTCCAAAGAATCTGTGCTTGATGCAAACTCATTCAATTTTGAATGTAATTCTTCTTTTAGAGCCATCCCAATTTGGTTAGACCTTCTAGAAACGATAACAATAGATTCATATACATTCCCCGTTTTTTTGGTTAATGAATCTATGTTTCTTGCTTGTGCGAAGGGAGAAATAGAATACCCTTTTTTCTTTTTTGAAGTAGCCATATTGTTTTATTGTAAATTTTCAACTTTTTTTAAGGATGTTTCGTACATACGTTCTGCATCTTGCGAATTAGCGCCTTCTGGAAAACGGTCTATTAATTCGAAGTAAGCATCTATTGCTGCTTCGTATCGTTCTTTTTGTTTGCCTTTGATACTGTTCTCTGCTAATAAGAAGAAGGACTTCAATATTAGAAAACGCAGATTTTCTTGTCTTCGTGTATCAGGAAAATCTTCTAAGATATTGTCAAAGGCAGTTGCTGCCGCTTTATAACTCTTTACTTTGAAATAAAGTTCGGCACTTAGAAAAGCTTTTGTCTCCAGCTTCAATCGAATCTGTTCCATCAACTGATTGGCTCTCTTTACTTTGTCACTATTTGGATAAGCATTGGCAAATAACTGAAAGTATTCAATAGCTCGTCCAGTATAAGTTTGTTCCAAAGAAGGTTTTGGCGACAATTTGTAATAACAAAAAGCTGTCATAAACTGTGCATCTTCTGCATAAACACTTCGTGGATAGGTGTCTGCAAAAGTTTTGAAGTAATGGGCTGCCAACAAGTAGTCGTCTTGTCCATAATGACTATAGGCATAGAAATAATAAATTTTTTCAACATCTTGTGTTCCTTTAAAAACACTCATTAATTCTTCAAATAAAGGAATCGCCTTGTAATAAACGCCCTCATTGTAGTACTTTTTTGCCACCTTTCTTTTGTATTCAAAGTCGGTGCTTCGAAGTACTTTTTGATAGGAATCACAAGAAGTATTAAAAATCAGCAGTGTTAAGACTGCTACCAAACCGAATATGTTTTTTTTACCCATGACGTACAAAGATACAGCTTTAGATTCGAAATTTCTACTCACATTAACAAGACGTATCCTTTTATTCTTCCGTTGTGTTGTATTTTTCATTATTTTACCTCTCTCAATACAAGTTGTGCTACTCGTTTTCCGCCTAAGTTCATGACCGTTCCTGCGACTTCGACTTTTATTTCCTCTTTATTCAATTTTATTATTTTGTATTCGGCAGTTCCTTCGGGAAAATTTTCTACAAATGCTCTTTTGTGCCTGTCCTTAGCAATCGAACGATCACTCTTTTTTTGAAAAAAATCATATACTTTTTTGTCCTTCAAATCGTCATTGTGCATTGCCCCCAACAACCTCAATGCAGCGGGATTGACATCCATAAAATTTCCATCTTTGTCCAATACTAAGATCGGTGCGGGGCTGCGTTTGATTAAATCTTTGTAATACATTTTGCTTTTTCTAAGCAGTTCCTCCCCTCTTTTCTGTTCGGTTATGTCTCTTATCATACAGAGTGCTTCTGATGTATTGATGGGCGAAAAACGCATTTCAAAATACCTTAAATTTTCTTCTAATTCCCATTCAAAAGAATAGGCTCTTACCTTGGCAGTGTCCAAAGAAAGCTGCAATTCTGCTACAACTTCTTGGGCATATTCTTCGGGCAGAACATCTTCCATCTTGTTTCCAATGAAGGCAGAGGCAGGCACAGCATTTTCATTTTTTGCAGGGATGTACTGCAAATAAGTCCCCTCTCTATTCACTCGAAACATGGCATCGGGAACAGCTTCCAACAATGCCTTTTTCGTTTCTTCACTTTCCTTGAGTTTTATCATTGAAAGGGTCAAGTCGTTCATCGTTTTTATCCATTCCAATCCTTGCTTCTCCGCTTCTCTCAACAAGGATTCTAAACGTTCGTTTACTTTTTTACTTTGTTGGGGGTTTATTTCTGCCTCCTCCATTTCTGCCATTTCAGCTTCTGCCAAAAAATCCCATAATTCTTTTTCGGAATTTGCAGTCAAAAGTTTGCGTGAAGTATTTTCATTCAACACTTCTTCAATTTCTTTTGTCAAGCTTTTATTGTTTTCTTGAATGGATAAACAAATAATTTTATTCTTTATTGAAGAAGGTAGGTTCACGACAGGCTTTACGGTAATGGTCAGAAAGGTAAAGTATTGGATAGTTTTCGCCTGTAATTTTCTAACAGATGCTTCCTTTTTTGTTGCCCAACATTGATGCACCAAACCACCAATAATTCTTGTGATGTGACTCGATACTTTGTCGAAAATATTGTCTTCGGTATCAACTATTTGAAAATGTTCGTCTATGAGTACGGATATGTTCATATATTATTTTACGAAAAAATAGGTGCTATGGATTAGGTTGAAATAGAATAAGGTGAATATTTTCACAAAAGTACCTTGTATTTGTTTACTTATCTCTATTTCTATCAAAAAAAGCCTCTGTTTTTCTATTAACAGAGGCTTTAATAT
>JBMYXW010000200.1:0-5977 GCA_049608825.1 Chitinophagales bacterium | reverse complement strand
CATAAATTTTTCTAATCACCTAATTTTCAATTAATTAAAACCATTTGATGGTCAAATCAATCAATTTTTGTTTGACATCATTATAAGGCGGCATCAAGAGTTCGAGCGCACCTGGAATGTGTTGTTTGTAAACGCCTCTTGCATTGGAGAAAGCTTGGAAACCATAAAATCCATGACTTTTGCCAATTCCACTGTTATTTACCCCACCAAATGGAAGATTTACATTGAAAAAGTGCACATCATTGTTGTTGATACAAGTGCCCCCTGCACGGGTATTTTGGATGATGTGGTCAATGGTTTTTCGTTTTTTGGAGTAGATGTAGAGTGCCAATGGTTTTTCGTTGGCGTTGATATGGTCGATAACTTCCTTCAAATCTGTGTAAGGATTGACAGGCAAAATCGGACCAAAAATTTCTTTTTCCATCAATGTCGAATCCAAAGGTACATCTGTGACAACAGTAGGGGCAAAGTAGTTGGCATCTGATTTATTGGTTGTGCCACCATGTTTTACATTTGCTCCTTTCTCTACTGCATCTTCCAAATAAGAACGCACTCTATCATGATGTCTTCCATTAACGACTCGATTGTAGGCTTTTGATTCAGCGGCATTTGCACCAAAAAATCCTTCCAGTTTTTTGCCTACCAATGCTACAAACTCGTCCTTTTTGCTTTCGTGGACAAATATATAATCAGGAGCAATACAAATCTGTCCATTGTTCAAAAACTTGCCCCAAGCAATACGGGTTGCAGCTTGTTCGAGGTTGGCAGTTTCATCTACAATCGTAGGTGATTTTCCACCCAGTTCTAAGGTAACGGAGGTCAAATTTTTGGCAGCGGCTTTCATCACAATTTTGCCGATACTTGGTGCTCCTGTGAAAAAGATGTGATTGAAGGGCAATTCCAACAACTCAGTTGATGTTTCGATTCCTCCTTCGACAATGGCAATTTCGTTGGAAGGGAAAAGTGCTTCAATGATTTTTTTCATCAATGCAGAAGTGTGTGGCGTATGCTCCGAAGGCTTAATTATCACCGTATTGCCTGCTGCAATGGCAGATACCAATGGGCCAAAGGTGAGATTCAAGGGGAAATTCCAAGGAGAAATAATCAAACAAACGCCTTTCGGTTCATAATGCACCCAAGAAGAAGAACCCATCATTGCCAAAGGTGTACCTACTTTTTGTTTTCGCATCCATTTTTTTAGATGACTTTTGGCGTGTTTGATTTCACTGGTAACGACATATACTTCGGTCAAATCCACTTCGGAAGGATGTTTTTTGAAGTCTTTGTACATCGCTTCTTTGATTTCTTCTCGATAGGTTTTTTCTACGGCAACATACAACTTGTCTAACTTTTGGATGCGTTCTTTGGCGGTAGAATTGCCTACTTTGTATTGGTTGGCTTTTTGAAGCTCAAAAAGTTGTTGGACGTTTGTGGTATTTGTGTTTGTTTTCGACATTGTGAGTTCCATAAGGCAGATGGTTGTTTGATGTTTTATTGGTGAATTATTCCCACAATTTAATAATTTTTTTTGAAAAATGTCTAATAACACCTATGTTTTGTGTTCTTTGTCAGACCCACAACGCAAAAACTATTTTTTTTTGAACAAAAACTGTTAGATGAAAAGGAACTTCCATGGTCTTTTCGTTCAACCGTTGACAAACTTTTCAAGTGTTGTCAAGGTTTCACTCCACGACCAATTTCACTCCCTTCAAAAACATTCATAGCTTGCCTTTTTATCCCTATATTTGCCTTACAAAAATTAAACAACAAAATCCAATCAAACAATATGTACAATAAACTACTATCTCCCCTTGACCTCGGTTTTACGACATTAAAAAATCGGGTGTTAATGGGTTCAATGCACACTAATTTAGAAGAAGCCAAAAATGGATTGCAGCGAGCCGCTACTTTTTATGCAGAACGAGCCAAAGGGCAAGTTGGGCTGATTGTGACAGGCGGTATTTCGCCCAATGTAGAAGGTTCTGTATGGATGGGTGCGGCCAAAATGACCACAATGGAGGAAATGGAAGCACACAAAATCATTCCTGAAGCAGTCCACAAAGAGGGCGGAAAAATTTGTATGCAGCTCCTACACAGTGGTCGTTATGCCTATCACAACAAAAGTGTGGGACCTTCGGCTGTACGTGCGCCAATTGCTCCTTTTACTCCCAAAGAATTGAGCAGCAAGGAAGTTGAGCAGACAATTGAAGACTATGCTCATGCTTCAAAATTGGCGCAAATGGCAGGCTACGATGGCGTAGAAATCATGGGTTCGGAAGGTTATCTCATCAATCAATTCATTGCGAAACGCACCAATCGCCGCACCGATGAATGGGGTGGCAGCTACGAAAACCGCATCAAATTGGCAGTCGAATCTGTGCGTCGTACACGAGAGCGAGTAGGCGAAAATTTTATCATTATTTACCGACTTTCGATGTTGGATTTGGTAGAAGGGGGCAGTACTTGGGAAGAAGTGGTACAACTGGCTAAAGAAATAGAGAAAGCAGGTGCTACAATTATCAATACAGGTATTGGCTGGCACGAAGCGAGAGTTCCTACGATTGGTACGGTTGTACCCAAAGGTGGTTTTGCTTGGGTGACAAAGAAGATGATGGGGGAAGTGAGTATTCCTTTGGTAGCCACGAATCGTATCAATATGCCTGATATAGCAGAGCAAATTTTGGAGGATGGCTGTGCGGATATGGTGTCGATGGCTCGTCCTTTTTTGGCGGATGAGAATTTGGTATTGAAGGCTATGGAAAACCGAGCGCATGAAATCAATACTTGTATTGCCTGCAATCAAGCTTGTTTGGATCATACTTTTAGTGGAAAATTGACTTCTTGTTTGGTAAATCCTCGTGCTTGCCACGAAACAGAATTGAATTTTGAGCCTGCAACAAAAACGAAAAAAATTGCAGTAGTGGGTGCGGGACCTGCGGGTTTGGCGGCGGCTACGATTGCAGCAGAACGAGGACATACTGTGCATTTGTTTGAAGCAGCAAGTGAAATCGGTGGGCAATTCAATATGGCGAAGGTCATTCCTGGTAAGGAAGAATATGCAGAGACGATTCGTTATTACGATTCTATGATTCAAAAACATGGAGTCAAATTGCAGCTCAATCACCGAGTCAGTGCGGAAGAATTGAAGGAAGGAAACTATGATGAAATCATTTTAGCGACAGGTGTATTGCCTCGAAAATTGACCTTTGAAGGTATTGATCACCCCAAAGTATTGAATTATGCGGAGGTATTGTATGACAAAAAACAAGTGGGTAAGAAGGTAGCAATCGTAGGTGCTGGCGGTATTGGATTTGATGTAGCCGAATTTTTGGCGCATGAAGGCGCATTGCCGAGCCTTGATACCGAACTATATATGAAGGAATGGGGCGTGGACATGGATTACAAAACGGCTGGTGCTTTGAATGCGCCAGAAATTACACCTTCTCCAAGAGAAATCCATTTGCTCAAACGCTCAAAGGGTAAACACGGAAAAAATCTGGGTAAAACAACGGGTTGGATTCACCGAGCGAGTTTGAATATGAAGCGGGTAAATATGTTGTCGAATGTGGTTTATCACAAAGTAGATGATGCGGGGTTGCATATTTCGATTTTTGATGAATCTCAAATTTTGGAGGTGGACAATGTGGTGATTTGTGCGGGGCAAGAACCTTTACGTGAGCTATACGATGATTTGAAGGAAAATGGTCAAACGGTGCATGTAATTGGTGGTGCAAATGTGGCTGCGGAATTGGATGCAAAGAAAGCAATTAAGGAAGCGAGTTATTTGGTGGCGGAATTGTAGGTTTTTGCTCACTTGATTTAGAATTGAACGCTGAGACAGAGAGTCGGAGAGATTTTTTTACCTCACTTGACTTATATCTTGAACAGAGGAGGCAAAGAGATGGAGAGTTTTTTGAACATGGAAGGATAGAGCAGTAAAAGAACTACCTTTGTAGCTTCACTTCAAATTATTTTTTTTATGGGCATTGCCTTGTATTTGTTTATCATTGTAGTATGCTGTGTCATTATATGGCGGTCAAGCGATGGTTTTGAAGCAGCTTCTCAATATTTGGGACGCAATCTTTCGGATGGTGTACGAGGAGCTACTATCAATGCAATTGGAAGCTCGATGCCTGAATTGTTTACCACTCTTTGGTTTTTATTCGTTTTGGAACACAAAGATGGCTTTTCGGGCGGCATTGGAACGACCGCTGGAAGTGCTATCTTCAATGGAATGATTATTCCTGCTATCGTCATCTTAGCCGTTGTAGGTTATGGGATTACCAAATCTATTCGGGTCTCTAAAAAGGTAATTTTGAGGGATGGTTTATCGCTTATCATTGCAGAAATATTGCTCATTTTGATTATCAGTGGAAGCACACTTTATTGGTGGCATGGCTTGTTGTTGATGGCGATTTATGGAGTATATGTGTTTTTCATGCTGCAAACGATGACCAAATCAGAATTGGAAGATTTTGGAGAAGATGAAGAAGGGGATTTGGACGATGAAGAACGAAGAGGTTTTCGCAAAGCCTTGCTGGCACTGGACTTAGAAGCCTTGTTTTTGGGGCGAAAATCCATCAATACGCTTAGAGCTTGGAACTTGATTTTAGGTTCAATTGGAGTGATGGGAGCGGCTTGTGCTTTGTTGGTATTTTCCTGCGAAGAATTGGGGCAAGCTTTGGGAATCCACACTTTCTTTGTGGCGGTCGTCATTGCTTCGGCTGCAACGAGTGTTCCAGATACCATCATTTCTTATAAAGATGCCAAACGAGGTGAATACGATGATGCGGTTGCCAATGCCTTGGGTAGCAACATCTTTGATATATGTTTTGCGCTGGGTTTACCTCTATTTGCTTTTACGATGTTGAACGGTCCGATTACGATGAGTCCTGCAACGATTGATAAGGTGAGTGAACTTTGGGTACTGTTATTATTGCTCACAGTTGTTGCCTTTTTGATTTACTATATTGGTGACAAAATGGGACGCTTCAAAGCATTTTTACTCCTCAGCATTTACTTTGTTTTCACCTTTTACATTCTGGCAAGTGCCTACGAAGTAGAAGCGACTCAAACGATCGGGGCGTTTTTGCGGAGTCTTATAGGGGTATAATTGTGTTTGGGTGTTTGGGTGTTTAGTACATACTAATCAAACTCTTAAATATTTCAAAAAATGTAAGTGAATTAAGTAAAAGCACAAAAAAGTACATAAACACCCAAACACAAAAGAACATGAACACTTAAACACAACTATCAACTTAAACACAAATAAGACACAAAATAGAAGTGGAAAACTCTTTTGACGCTTGAGTGTTGTTAAAAATAGAATCTTACAGAAATTATTTCATAACAAAAATATATCATCATGTATCCTCCTCAATTAACGGCTCCAATGAAAGCCGATTTGACAGATTTCGGATTTGAAGACATTACGACTGCCGACCAAGTAGATGATTTGATTACCAAATCAGAAGGTACGGTTTTTTTGGTCGTTAACTCAGTTTGTGGTTGTGCGGCTGGAAATGCTCGCCCTGCGGCTAAGGCTGCAGTTCACTATTCTGAAAAGAAACCAGATAGAATTGCTACTGTTTTTGCAGGAGTAGATTTTGAAGCGGTAAATCGTGCAAGGGAATATACCTTACCTTATCCTCCTTCTTCTCCTTCAATGGCTATTTTCAAAGATGGCAAACTGGTTCATTTTGTAGAAAGACTTCAAATTGAAGGTAATTCTGCTCAACAGATTGCTCAACATTTATTGGGAGCATTTGCAGAACACTGTGAATTGGTGAATTCATAATGTTTAATAGACTACGGAAGTTTTGGAAACTTCCGTAGTCTCTATGTGGTACTTTTATTTTACAAAGTCGAAGGGCAAACATAATCCGTCACCGAAATCCCTGCCGCTTTGATGGCTCTAAAACCGCCTTTCACATCCACCAAATTGTGGTAGCCTCTTGACTTCAATATCGAAGCTGCA
>JBMYXW010000199.1:0-6019 GCA_049608825.1 Chitinophagales bacterium | reverse complement strand
AATAGTTTTAAATTTTTGTGCAAATAATAATTGCGCCATCATTTCTTCAATATCAAGTTCTTGCATTAGCATTTGCACAGTTTCTTGATTTTTCTTTGATTCTTGTTCTTGTGTCATAAGAGGGGATATAATTAGGTTAAATTTTTCGTCGACATCAATAACAAAAAGTTTCAAACCCCTCGTTATTGATGTTGATAGTAGAAAAACGGCTGCAAAAATAACATTTTCGTCCTATTTAAACCTTTTTCCCTTCAAACTGTTTTGTTCAACTATTCCAAAAGGAATATGAAACTTTCATCAGCGATATCTGTATCATCTTCAAAATCTGTATTCAAAAATGAAAATAGCCATCCACTGGTTTCGCCGTGACCTTCGTTGGGACGATAACACTGCCCTCTCCAAAGCCCTTAGTGGTGAATTTCCCATTCTCCCACTATTCATTTTCGACACGAACATCCTCGACAAACTCGAAAACAAATACGACAGAAGAGTCCATTTCATTCACCGTGAACTTTCTTGTCTTCAAGAAGGAGCAGTGAATGCTGGTTCAAGTCTATTGATTAAATGCGGCAAACCTATTGAAATTTGGAAGGAACTTTTGGAAGAATACGATATTGGCGCAGTTTATACCAATAGAGACTACGAACCCTACGCACAAGAAAGAGACAAAACTATTTACGATTTACTCCAAAAACAGAAGATTCCCTTCAAAGGAAGCAAAGACCATGTGATTTTTGAGAAAAAAGAAGTGGTCAAAAAAGATGGAAAGCCCTATACCGTTTTTACCCCATATAGCAAAAAATGGCTTGCTGCCTACCACGAAAACCCTCCCCAAATCCACCCTTTCGCCCTCCACTCCCCAAACTTCTACAAAACCAAATCTCTTTCCTTCCCCACTCTCTCCGATATTGGTTTTGAAGAAACAAATGCTGATTTCCCTTCAATGGATTTAGACGAAAAACTCTTAGACGACTATAAAGAACTCCGCAATTTTCCCGCCCAAAACCACACAAGCCATCTAAGTGTACATTTTCGTTTTGGCACTATCAGCATCCGCAAAATGGCAAAAAAGGGTTTGGAACTCAGCGCAGGTTGGTTAAATGAATTGATTTGGCGAGATTTCTACCAAGCCATCATTTACCACTTTCCCCACTCCGTCCACAAAGCCTTCAAACCTGCCTACGAAAACATTCCGTGGCGAAACAATGAAGCGGAGTTTGAGAAATGGTGTGAAGGTAAGACAGGTTATCCGCTTGTGGATGCGGGTATGCGTGAACTAAACCAAACGGGTTTTATGCACAATCGGGTGCGTATGGTCGTCGCCAGTTTTCTCACCAAACACTTGCTTATTGATTGGCGGTGGGGGGAAGCTTACTTCGCCGAAAAATTATTGGATTTTGAATTGGCTTCTAATAATGGTGGTTGGCAATGGGCTGCAAGTACGGGTTGTGATGCTGCTCCTTATTTTCGGATTTTTAATCCGACTTCGCAGTTGAAGAAGTTTGACAAGGAGCTTCAATATGTGAAACGGTGGGTGGAAGAGTATGGGACGGATGATTATCCGCAGCCTATTGTTGAGCATAAGTTTGGTAGGGAAAGGGCTTTGAGGGTTTATAAGGGGGTGTTGGCGGAGTTTAGGAGAAATTAATTGTCGTCCTCAATTTTCAATTGAGGGTATTTTTCCTTTGTCATTTAGATACACTTTTTTTCTACTTCTGCACACGGTACTACTACATTCCAAAACAAAAAAAGACAGCTCTTTCTCCACAAGAAAAAACTGTCTTTTTTAATTCCATCAAAATCAAATTCTACATCGCCCTCTCTGTCACCAATTCCAACTGAATATTAACCTGAGGATTTATAAACCGATCACCTAATGATTTATCATTACCATAAGTCAAACCAAACTGTGTACGGTCAATATTAAAATTTGCTCTCGCTTTTACGCCCTCATCCATAACTTTCATAGTAGCAGGAAAAGAAATGTTTTTTTCTACACCTTTCAGTGTCAAATTACCCGACACAAAGTGCGTAGCATTTTTAGCTTTTTCATCTGCTTCACCATCCTCATTCTTTGCTTGACCACTATAAGGTTTCACATCTGTAATTTCAAACGAAGCCGTAGGATGATTCGCCACATCAAAAAAGTCATCTGATTGTAAATGTCCAGTCAATTTATCTCTACCTTCCCCTTCCAAGTCTGTGATAACAAAACTCGTCAAGTCCATTTCAAACTTTCCACCCGTAACGGCTCCATTATCCACAGAAATTGAACTACCTTCTTTTAGTTTCACAACCCCTGTATGTTGTCCAACAGGTTTTGTTCCAATAAAAGTAACAGAACTATTCCCTGTGTCCACCTTTAGGCTATTGCTTGCTTTAGTTGGAGCAGTCGTTTCTTTTGCTTCCTTTGCATCTGCTTTAGGTGCATCTGGCGCAGAAGTACAGGCCGTCATCATTGCAGCCATGATTAATACAACAAAAAAAATCTTCATTTTGAAACGTTATTTTAAAAATTGAGTAAACTATTGTAAAGTCAAAACTATCTCACCTTCCTATTATTTAACAGAAAGATAAAAGCAACTGTAAAGATAGTTTAGGCTCACTCATAATAATAGTTATTTGGCATGAAATATGTCATTGATTATAATATTGACTAATTTTATTACGTTTTTAATTGGTAATTCCAAAAACTTGCTGTAATATTGCAGCAGATTCCAAGCATAACTTATAAGTTTAAGAAATAAACTACTTTATTCAATTTATAAGCTTTTGTAAATCACCATTTTTATAAATTTTAAGCCTATTTCTTAAATTTCAACTTTCATCAAGGTAAACTATATTATTAAATTCATCATTTCTGAAGTTCAATTTTTCTTACCTCCAAGAGTTTATTTGAATTTGCATTTGAGTTTTTAGTTTGAAATTGCCTAAGTGCCTCCTTACAACAATTTACAACCGCACTATTGTTCATTTACCGAACACACTACTTATCAAACAAACAATCACCATTTTTAATTACAATATCCTAAATACTATTCAACCCCTTTTTTATAACACCAAACAAGTATGTTCATTTCAATTGTTTAAAATCATATCCGTATGTACGACATTCTGCAACTGAATGAGATGTTGGTTCCCGAATTGAAAGATATTGCAGAGAGTTTTCAGGTCGAAAGTCACAAAAGATTAAATAAAAAAGATTTAATCTTTAAAATTTTGGATAAACAAGCCAAAATCTCCCCTCCTGCCAACGTTGATGTCATTGAAGCGCCCATAGAAAAACCAGTGGAGCTTACCGACACCAAACCAAAAACTCGCACACCTGCCAAGACCAATCTCAAAAAGAAAAATTCTGATAACAAGCCTCAAACAGAGCAAACTGTTCAACAATCCCAACCTGATATTGTTGAGAAGGTCTCCGATGTAGCTCCTCCCAAAAAGGAACGCAAAGAGCGCAAGGAACGAAAAATCGAAAAGGTAAAAGACCCTGAGAGTCGTGATACCAAAACTCGTGATAGAGACAAAGAGCGTGAACCACGAGAGACAAACAAAGAACGGACAAGAGAACGAGAGCCACGAGAACGTGAAGGACGTGACCGTGACCGCAATCGCACTGATCATAGAGAAAGAGATCGAGGTGGTAGAGAAGATCGATACAACAAAAAGGAAGTCTTCAATATCGAATTTGACGGTGTGATTCAAGGTGAAGGAGTATTGGAAATGATGAGTGATGGATATGGATTCCTTCGTTCTGCCGACTACAACTACCTCACTTCTCCTGATGATATCTATGTTTCACCTTCTCAAATCAAGCTTTTTGGTTTGAAGACAGGTGATACCGTGAGAGGAGCAATTCGCCCTCCCAAAGAAGGTGAAAAATACTTCGCACTTTTGAAGGTCGAGCTTATCAATGGCAAACGCCCCGATGAAGTGAGAGACAGAGTGCCTTTTGACTATCTCACTCCTCTGTTTCCAATGGAAAAATTTGATTTGGTAACAGACCCAACGCTCTACTCTACTCGAACCATTGACCTATTCACTCCTATCGGGAAGGGACAAAGGGGCTTAATTGTAGCACAACCAAAAACTGGTAAAACATTCTTATTGAAGGACATTGCTAATGCAATCGCCAAAAACCACCCAGAAGCCTATCTTCTCATTCTATTGATTGATGAACGACCAGAAGAGGTGACGGATATGGAAAGAAGCGTCAATGCGGAAGTAATTGCTTCTACTTTTGACGAGCCTGCTGACCGCCATGTAAAAGTGGCAAGCATTGTGCTTCAAAAAGCAAAACGACTCGTAGAATGTGGTCACGATGTGGTCATACTCTTGGATTCCATTACACGACTTGCCAGAGCCTACAATACCGTAGCACCTGCTTCAGGTAAGGTTCTTTCAGGAGGTGTTGATGCCAATGCACTCCACAAACCAAAGAAATTCTTTGGAGCAGCTCGAAATATTGAGCATGGAGGATCATTGACTATCTTAGCAACTGCTTTAATTGACACAGGTTCTCGAATGGATGAAGTCATCTTTGAAGAGTTCAAAGGAACGGGTAATATGGAACTCCAACTCGACCGCAAACTCTCCAATCGACGTGTTTATCCTGCCATCAATGTCATTGCCTCCAGTACCCGTCGTGAAGACTTGTTGTTGGATCGTGATGTATTGCAGCGTATGTGGATACTCCGCAATTATGTTGCAGATATGAACACCGAGGAAGCAATGAACTTCTTACTGAATCACATGAGAGGTACACGCTCCAACGAAGAATTTTTAATATCAATGAACGGCTGATAAAATGCAAATTCAAACTCAAAGCGCAAGTTCAAAATCTATATTTGGGTTTGAGTTTGATTTTTTGAAGGTTTATTTTTGTATTCTCTTAATAAATGCTAAATTTGCAGCCCAATAATAAAAAGCAAGGAAAATGAAACGTACATTTCAACCATCGAGACGAAAAAGAAAGAACAAACACGGTTTTAGAGAGCGAATGAGCAGTAAAAGCGGTCGCAAAATCTTAGCTCGTAGAAGAGCCAAAGGGCGAACGAAGTTAACTGTTTCGGACGAATTGAGATTGAAGTAGTCAAAAGGGTATCGGATACCTCAATTCTTCTCATCTCTTTTTCTATATATTTTGAATATGGCAATCAGGCTACAAAAGCTTGGTTGCCATATTGTTGTTTTTATACTTCAATGAAATATGACCGAAGATTCTCCCCGTTTTACCTTCAACAAAGCGGAACGCCTCAAAAGCACAAAAATCATAGACCAGCTATTTGACAAGAGGAAGTCAAAATCTAAAGTCATGTATCCCTTCCGAATTGTATGGCTTGAAACGCCCTTACCTACACCTTTTCCTGTCCAATTCATGGTTAGTGTTCCCAAGCGTTTTATACCCAAGGCACACAATAGAAATCTTATCAAAAGACAGGTGCGAGAAGCCTATCGGCAAAACAAGCACCGATTGTACCCTATTTTTACACCACCTCTTCAAGAAAAATACGAAGAACTTTCAAAACCTACTCCAAACATTCAAGTCGCTTTGATGTTTATTTATCTGGGGCGAGAACCTCTTCCTTATCCCTTGATTTATGGGAAGATGCGTGCTTGTATTCGATACCTCACTAAACAATTTTAGAAGCGAAATGTGGTATTTTATTCTTATTTTAAATTCTATTCAGTCATGCAATATCTCCGAAAAATACTGGATTTTCTTTTCGCTCCAATAAAATTTGTTTTACTGTTGTTGATAAAATTTTATCGAACAGCGATTTCCCCTTATACCATGCCTACTTGCAGATACACGCCTACTTGCTCCCAATACGCTATGGAAGCCCTTCAAAAACACGGTTTTTTATATGGGAGTTTTTTGGCAGCAAAACGAATATTGTCTTGCAATCCATGGGGAGGACATGGGGAGGATTTAGTGCCTTAGCAATGCTGAATGAATAAATATTGAATTTTGAATAAGTAAAATGCTCAAAATCAATGCATCTCGAAAATAAAAATT
>JBMYXW010000198.1:0-6028 GCA_049608825.1 Chitinophagales bacterium | reverse complement strand
TTGTTTCTTTGTGTTTGAGTTGATAGTTGTTGAGTTGATAATTGTGTTTGTGGTTGTAGTTAGAAATCGAATATGCTTAAATCACAAATCAAACATCGTTACTCGTAAATCATACTTTGTTTCTTTGTGTTTGAGTTGATAGTTGTTGAGTTGATAATTGTGTTTGTGGTTAGAACTCGAATATGTTTAAATCACAAATCAAAAACCAACTCCATCCACCATTCATCATAATTTGTCCATCCGTCTATCGTCCACCGTTTTCCGTCTGCCGTTTTCCGTCCAAAATCGTCACCTTCATCCCATCATACGCCCCTGGAACAGAACGCCCCAAAAGTTGTGCACCATTTTCCAAGCCTCGAATCACTACCGTATTCTGTTTAAAAAATACAGGATCAATCTCCTTCATTACGAGTAAACTATCTTCAATCACAAACACTTTGTTTTCGTCAAACAACAACTTTCGAGAAATCTCGTAAGTATTTTGCTCCTCCTTTGCAGTCACCTCAGCTTCCAAATACATTCCTTCCTTCAATCCTTTGCCACTGACCCGAATAAAAACGGGAATCGTTTGAGAAGCTTCATCAACCAAACTATTCACCCTCGACACTTTTCCCTTCCAAGTTTTGGTCTTCTCAACATTATGTAAATCAACTGTTTTGCCGACCTTCAATAAATCCGCATAACTCGTATTGATGGCTACCTCCAATTCATACACACTTGGATTGATAAATTCACCCAATTTCTGCCCTGCTCTAACCAATGCCCCATGTCGTACCAAATTTTCGGTCAAAATACCCGAAAAAGGTGCGTTGATGGTGTATTTCGAAAGGCGTTCCTCCATGTTTTTGATGCTGTAATAAGTCGGTAAGATATTTCTTCCTGCCACGAATAGTTTTTCTCTCTCATTGAAGTGAGGCGGTAGAGGCGGAACAAATCGGTCAATATTGAAGTCTCGCACATAAGCCTCCCATTTGGGAAACGATTCGGGGTAATCCATTCTTAAATCGGGAAGGAGTCCAACGACTTGATTGTAGAAGGTGCTTTTTTGCGCCCGCATATTGGCTCGGTGTTCGTCTGCATTGATTTTAATGAGCAATGCGCCATTTTTGTAGTATTCGCCTGGCAAAAAATCCCTCCCTGTATTTTCAAAAATGCCTTGCACTTCTGCAAAAAGCTCTATTTTTTCTTTGGCAGCCAAGTTGCCGCTTGTGGTAATACTGATGGGCGTACTGCCGTTTTCGACCATTTCTGTCACCACCATTGTCACCTTTTTTTGAGGTTTTGGGCGAGGCGTTTTTTTGCTGCTGCTCAGTTTCTTATTGATAAAAACTGCGCCTACAACAATTATGATGGCTAAAACGGAAGTGATGATTGTTCGTAGATTCATATATCGATATTCTAAAAAAAATAGTTTATACTGCAACTATCTAAATTGGAGGACAGAATGGAGAAGTAGAAAGTGAGATTTCACTTCTTAAATTTTCAAATCGACCATTTTATTGTTTAGAGTTAATTTTGTTCTTTTTTTCAAAAATTCAAATCTTGATGTTCTTTTGTAATTTCTTCAATACTTCAATAACGCTCACAATTTCTTCAAGACTAATGCCACTCTGCAATTCTTCAACAGCTTCGTGCATCGCTTCAAAAGTAGCAGCAAAAACTTTTCTTCCATTGGTCGTCAAAAATACCTTATTCACTCTTTTATCCTCTGTATCAGGGATTCGAGCCACATAATTTTTCTTTTCCATTGTACTAATAAGCCTTGACAATGAAGCTTTATTACGTTCTGTAATGAGTGATAAATTGTTTTGGACTTGACCATCTTTCTCGTGCAATCTCTTCAATAAAATCCACTGTTCGGTTGTCAAGTCAAAATCATTTTTTTTGAAATGTTCGCTCATGAATACCCGAAGCATCTTAGCAGTTTTACCAATCCAAGGAAGCAAGGTCGTCTCTATATTAGGAAGTTTTGTCATAGATTTTGAGTCCGTTGATAGCTACAATACAAAAGTAGCTAAAAACTACACAACTTAACAAATTATCTTGTAAACTATTTCAATAAAAAATTCATCCTAACAAGTTGTTGCAGCAACTAAATTTCAATAAAAAAAATAGAACTACGATATACTTAATTCTTTTTGTACTATTACAGCTTTTACTCACGACTTCTTTAGAGGTCAAATATTTGTAGAAACGAATCAAGAAAATTTTCATTTATGCCTCTTTTCCAAACCATCCACACCCCTCAAAACGCAAT
This sequence comes from Chitinophagales bacterium, assembly GCA_049608825.1. Lineage (GTDB taxonomy): Bacteria > Bacteroidota > Bacteroidia > Chitinophagales > UBA2359 > JAUHXA01. The sequence continues at coordinate 3,771 of JBMYXW010000198.1, read as the reverse complement.
CATTGGCTTATGGTCTATTGAAGAAAGCGTAGGGGATTTGCAGCAAAAGTTGCCGCCCAGTGCTTGGCAACAAAGCCGTTTTGAAGGCATCAGTAATATTCGACGACAAAAAGAATGGTTGGCAACACGAGCCTTGGTTCAACAATTATTACCCCAAGAGGAGGATGCAAATATTGCCTACGATTCTTATGGAAAGCCTTTTCTCGACCAAAATTATAGACAGCTTTCCATCAGTCACTCTACACATTTTGCAGCCGTCATTCTACATTCTGATTACAATTTGGGTATTGATATCGAACCGATTCATCCCAAAATTTTGCGGTTGAAGCATAAATTTATTTCAGAAAAAGAAGCGGCACAAATCGAAGGAGATGACCTTTTTTTGCTGACCCTGTTTTGGAGTGCCAAAGAGACACTCTACAAATTGTATGGAAAGAAAGAACTGATATTCAAAGACAACTTGTTGATTCACCAACACTTCAAAATAAACGACCCTAATATTGAAGCAGAGGGATATTTAGAGGCAAGCGTCTGTAAAGGCGATTTCCAAGTCCATACCAAAGTCTATTACCAACAGATTGGAAACAACATTTTGACCTATACCTCAACAAAAGTTTGAAACAATAAGGTTTTTGTGTTATATTAGTGCCACTAACTACTTACACTTTTCTCACCTTTATTCTAGAACTTAAATAACAACAAAAATAAGTTGGTAAATATCAAGTACCAAATATTCATTTATTATTTTTTCATTCGTTACTATATTTTTCACGCGACATCCACCTCCAAATCACTTTTACTGATTTGAACCGAACCAATGTCGACCATGAAACTATTATCTATTTTAAGTTTTTGTTTTGCCCTATTTCTATCTACTTTCCAGCTAAAAGCACAAAGCGATTATCTCGTTTTTGAGCGGGCTTATGTCCAGTATGCCCATCAAAATCACCATCAATCCATTTTGTTGTTGGAAACCCACTTTCAGGAAAAGACAAAAATAGACGAACGTTTGCTGGAAAAAACGACCTCTTCTCTCCTACTTCAATTGTCCCCTAAGAACTACAACAAAGGTTTATTGATACTTCTGCAACTGAAACAAAATCCCGAATTTCACATCCATCCAAAATTACTTGTGCTTTCTCCAAGTGAATTAATGCACTATTTAGGCAATGATTCTCATGCCTTTATATGGCAAAAAGCACGGCAATCGTTGACAAATAAATCTTATAACTATGTACTTCAACGTCAAATTGCAAACGACATCTCATTGGCAGCAATGACTGCGCTTCAAATAGGCACTCTTCCAAAAGCTGAGATTTACTTCCAAAAAGCCTTAGAATTGGACAAAGAAAATCAAGCCGCACAACTTGGTTTGGCTATAGTGGAGTTTGAAAAAGGAAATTCGGATAAAGCATTGGAGATGGTTTCAGTTTTTTCAGAAAAATTTCCTAATAATCACTTTGCCCAATTGTGTTATGCCCAAATCTACCTTTCGCTGAAATACTATGACCGAGCTGCTAAGGCTTTCGATATCTTTTTGGGGCATCTTCCAGCAGAGGATTCTTTTTTGACCTTCAATCACTACCATTTGTTGATTAAAGCAGGTGAGACAAAAATGTTCTTGCAAAACTATACTGTTGCTGAGCAATATTTTACGGAAGCTATCGAACAAAACAGCAACGATATTGCTCCTTTTATCGCAAGAGCGGAAGCACGAGCTTATCTATTGAAGCTGCAAGAAGCGGAATACGACCTTTCGATTGCTCGGAGTTTGGACAGCGAAAATTCACAAGTATTTTTTATGCTTGGCTACATCCGAATGTTGGAGTGGCAAAATGAGGATGCCTTGGCGTATTTTTCTAGAGCCATCGAATTAGAACAAGATGTCAAAGAATTTTATGTGCATCGAAGTTCCGTCAAGTCGGTTTTGGGAGACATTGAAGGGGCGATTGAAGATTTGAATGAGGTGATTCGGATGGATAACAAAGCCGATAAATCCTTTGCAGTGCGGGCTTATTTGAAGTCTCGAAAAGGAGATTTGAAAAGCGCATTGGCAGATTACAATCAGGCCATAACACTTGCGCCCAACAATGCAAGTCATTTTATTGGTAGGGCTGCGGTCAAAGAAGAACTCGAAATGTCGGAAAGTTATTTGGACGATTTGGATAAAGCCATCAGTTTGAATCCCCAAAACTACTATCCTTACCACGCTAAAGGTGCTTGGTATCAGCGCAATAAGGAAAACGATAAAGCTTTTCAATGCTACAATCAAGCCATTGAAGTCGCTCCCGATATGGCAGATATTTACTTAGATAGGGGCAGTATTCATCTCGCCAAAGGCAACCCAAAAGGAGCTTTGCAGGATTTGGACACAGTGATTTCTCTTGAACCCAAAAATGGTCAAGCCTACTTTCTGCAAGGAATTTTGTATTTTTTGTTGGAGAAAAACTTGAAGGCTTGTGCGAGTATGTACAAGGCAAACAGTTTGGGTTTTGAGGAGGCGAAAGAGTCCTTGACAAGTATGTGTGAATGAAAAAAACAAAATGGAATGAAAATCACCATTATAGGCACAGGAAATGTAGGCTATCATTTAGCCATTGTATTGAAGCGAACAAATCACCAAGTTCTGCAAATTTTCGGTAGAAATCCAAAACGTTTCGACGTTTTCCCTCCTGATTTAGCTTCAAAAAAGACCTCAAATTGGGGGGAAATTAAAACAACTGCTGATCTTTACATTATTGCAGTGAACGACCAAGCAATTGAAGAAGTGAGCCGAAAATTGAAGGAAATCGGTGTGAAAGGCATCGTTGTTCATACTTCAGGAGCAACCTCTATCAAAACATTGCAGCAACATCTTGAATACGGTATTTTTTATCCACTTCAAAGCTTTAGCCAATCCAAATCCGTGGAATGGAATTCTGTTCCTTTTTGCATAGACGGCAATACTTCCTCTGTAAAAAATTGCCTGCAAGAACTCGCCCTAAGCCTTTCTCCTATCGTACACTTAATGAATGACGAACAAAGACAAGCTTTACACGTTGCAGCCGTTTTTGTGAACAATTTTACCAACCGTATGCTCACTTTGGGCGAAGAAATCTGTCAGGATTTTGACCTACCTTTCGATGTTTTGCAGCCTTTGATTCGAGAAACATTTGAAAAAACACAAGTTGTCTCCCCTAAAATTGCTCAAACGGGTCCCGCTAGTAGAGGTGATAAAATGACACTTCAAAAGCATTTGACCTTACTTCAAAACTATCCTGACAAGCAGTTGTTGTACAAACTGATTTCTGAAAGCATTGCGAAATAATCCATTGATGTTTCGTACTTTTGTGCTTCATTTTGTTGAAAGATAAAATATAAACATGTATAAAATAACTGTTAATTTTGAAGAGTCGGATAAAGAAACTCAAGTGATTGAGGTGGAGCCTGACCATTCTATTTTGGAGGGGGTGATATTGAATAAGATAGATTTGCACCACAATTGCGGGGCCGTTTGTGCTTGTACTACTTGCCATATCTATGTGACCAAAGGAGAAGATTTTGTGGAGGAAATAAGCGACAAAGAGGAGGATTATGTGGATAGAGCTATCAATCCGAGATTGGAATCTCGCTTGGGTTGCCAGTGCATTTTATTGGAAGGAAGTGGTGAAATTGAAATCACTATCCCCGACCAAAGTAATATTATTGGGCATGAACACTAGGGAAATTCAAATTCAAGGTTCAAGTGCAAACTCAATTAGTTTTTTGGCACTGGATTTTGGAAATTCAAAT